>NZ_JBITPI010000062.1:0-30381 GCF_050467745.1 Paenibacillus sp. NRS-1781 | reverse complement strand
CGCACTCTATATGAGTGCGTGGATTGAAATTCTCCTACCCAGGCTCGTAGTCCAATTAAAGCCGTAAAGTCGCACTCTATATGAGTGCGTGAATTGAAATTTCTTTATCTATTCCGATACAAATCATTGGCATAGTGGATCGGCTCTACTCTTCTATATATAGAAATCACCCCAAATTCTCTATCAATGCAACAGGTGCCGTTAATAGAACGAAGTAAGGTATATTCATACTCCCTTAGCACTTCGAAATGGTATAATTATTCAAGAAAAATCTCATTCATCAGGAGGGGCTATGGAATCAGAAGACATTTGCAGACGATTATTGAGTCATATTCAGAGTTACAAAAAATCTACTATTCTGCTCGAAGAGTTCGTAGATTTTATGAGCGGACATGCCGTTAATTATCCAACGTTTGCTGAGGCCATTCTACAGCTCGAAGAAATGCAGATATTAGTAGGGGTCAAAGCGCATGGCAGGAACGGGAAACACCCCGCACTGGCTTATCAATATAAAATTCGTCGTCAGTTCATGCGACAGGGGCACTTGCAAAGGATTCAACAGCATTCTGCTCAATTTCATCCAAGTATGAATCTGGATTGGTATTATGCGCAGTCCGAGGAAGCATGGAATAAGGATCTGCCCTATATTGAACGTATTCATCATTTTTTAGTAGAACATGGGTTGCCGATCAGTGAAGTGCCAGCCCCCGAGCGAAGCTACCAATTAACGGGGGATGAAAAATGGATTACAGATGGAGGGGGAAAGGTTGTTCTGGATCGTCTCGGATTATGGAACAAGATGCTCATTATACCTGTCAGCGATCCAGTGATGTGGGCGTTTAATACTTCCCAGGAAACTTCTCAACCTTACCAGTCTCATTTGATTGTCGAGAACAAAACAACCTTTCAGGCGTTATTAACAGGGCTGCCCACGCTACCTTTTTCCACCCTGATCTTTGGCTCTGGTTGGAAAATAGTTGGTAATCTGGAGATGTTTCGTTTACAGTATCCGGTGCAGGATGTGCAGCATACTTTTTATTATTTTGGAGACCTGGACTGGGAAGGCATTCGAATTTGGCATGCTTTGCAGGTCAAATATGCGGTGAAGCTGGCACTGGGATTTTATCTAGCTTGTCTGGATCGTAAGGGTGTGCCGGGGAAGCTGAACCAGATACGAAGCGAAGCAGATTTGGCTGCTTGTCGAACGTTCCTGCCAGAAGCAGCAGGTGAGCGGCTGGAAAATATGCTGCGTAATGGTCAGTACATCCCACAGGAAGTGCTCAGCCAGGAACAATTACTTGCGATTGGGAGATTGGGTGTATGAAACAGACGGTAACAGGCATAGATGCCAGTGAAATTATATCCGGGTTTGCAGGACGAATGGGCAAGATAGCCCTCTTTGATCCTTTGTTTGAATTGAGAAGGCAACGAAAAACAGACCGTAATGGCAAGCAGATAGCTATGATGGAGTTGGGTCTGGTGACACTTCTGTTTTTCTTTGAGAAGAAGCTATTACGCAGTCAAAAAACGAGTACGAGAGATTACATACAATTTTTAAAGGAAGCACTCGCTCCACATTATGAGCTGGAACAACCAGATTTGGAGGATATCGGGCGCAAAATTCTACAGGTGTTCCGTCCAGCGAATGGACGTAAGCGTGAAATGCCATTTTACAATCTGGACTCAGGACAAGAAGAAATCCTGCAAACTTCTATTTTGCGAACGGACAAATACGATGCACAGACGCAGGTTCAATATTACACATTAGATGAAGATGGGTTAGAGTTGGTATTCGCCACCAAAGAATTTTATCTTGAATTTCAACTGTCCATTCATCAGCTATTGTTGCGTAAACAACTGGAAAAGGGTGAATTTCAAGGCGCACTTCGCCAGATTGATGAGATGGAGGTCGATGTAGAGACTCTACAAGAACGTATTCGCAGAGTGGAGTATGAGATTAAACGCAATATTGTATCCGACGAGACTTTTCAACGTTATCGTTCATTGCTTGAGGACATCCATCTGCGATTAAATCGTGAGAATGAGGAGTTCGTGGAGCTGCGGGATTTCGTCCGCGAGACACGAGACCGAATCTATGCAGATCGGGAACAGGCAAGGTTCCAACGCCCCTATGAGCTGATTATCCGTATCTCCGCCAATTTGGAAAAGGTTCATAATGAACATACCCATCTGCTTCAGCAAAGCATAGAACTGGATTCGCAGGCATTACGGGCAGCCAAGGAGTCGCTATATTACACTGGGATCAGCTCTTTCAACTTTGAACAGGACATCACAGGAATAATTATAGGTCATCCGTTGTCTCCAGATGCATTACGGGGTGTAATTTCTCCATTTCTTACCGTAGAACAAAATCCGTTATGGTCGCTCTTGACCGTTTTTAATAAACAGCAGATTCACAGTAAGGACGGGGTCCATACTGATCCAGAAGGGTTTCTGGTAATGGATACTGGGGGAGACGATTCCTTCACTTTACAACGCAAAAAAGTCATCGTATATATGCTCTCGTTACTTTTGGAATGTGCAAAGGTACGTGAAAGTTCCAAATTCACTCTGAGTGATTTTGTGTCCTATGTAAAGCAAACGGGTCGGGAGAATCTGCTTCAGAGCCGGAATTTTTATGATTATTGGATGATGATTCATCAGCGCAGTCCGATCTCTGCACGGCAACGCGAACAGCAAACAGCTGATGAGAGTGACTTGAGTTTATATGAGGCTATGACGGATGCATTGAATGGGTATGAACTAACAGTGTATGAAGTTACAGAGCTTCTGCAAGTAACGGATCGGTACGTGATACAAGAGATGATCATTGAATTGGCAGGTGCTTATGATGCAATATCTTGAGGAAGAAGTGATGATAGCTTTTCAAATCTATACGTTGCTGGCCCGGCAGGGTGAGGCGGGTGCAGACAGTCTGCAACAATATGAGACAGATGATAAAGTGCGGGGGTTAGTGGATCAATTTGCAGCAGAGGTGGAATGTACTGTACTGACAGCTGGGAGACAGCTCTATCTGATTCCACTCACGCGACTGTCCCCGTTTCATATGAGTAACGACATGCTGAAAAAAACATATTTGCGTGGAAATGCTGTTAACGCGGACTTATATCTCATGTATCTGGCTGTGATCGTGTTCATCGGGGGCTTCTATGACAGCTACCAGACGATGGAGCCGACGCGCAATTTCCTGAATATGAATGATTGGTTGACTCTGGTGCAGGAGAGAGTCGATGTATTGCAGGAGCATGGGGATGAACAGTTGGAACGTTTGAGTAAGGAATTCTCTTATAGATGGGTCGACATCATTGAACGCTGGAATGCGATGGACGATATTAAGGAAAATGTCAAACGACAGAGTGGGCAGACGATCAGCCGTATTAGCTTTCTGGACACCGTCAGACGTTTCATGTTGGAGCAGGAGCTTGTAAATCAGGTTGGACCGGACGAGCTTGACTTGACGGAAAAGACGAAGATTATTGTGCAGCGTTACTTTATGGAAGCAGAATACAATCGGGGTATTCTTGAATTTCTGTATTCATTTAAGGAGTCCGCAAAGGAGGAACCCCATGCCAACCATTTCTAAAGTCAGGTTCACTAACGTTGTCTATGAAGCCGGGGCCAAGCGGTATACTGATTCGATCTTTCATTTTGATGGCCATAATGGTGCGGTTGTGCTGGAGAATGGAGGCGGCAAGACGGTCTTTATCCAGACGGCGCTTCAGGCTGTAATACCCCATGTTGAGTTGGCTGGACGGAAAATGAAGGATACTCTTGCGCTGGAAAATGGCCCGGCTCATATTGCAATAGAATGGTTGCTGGCGGAGAAGCCCCGGCGCAGGTATGTTGTAACCTGTATCAGTTTGTTTATGGACACGAATGGAATGAGCTCTTATCGCTTTGTTCATGAATATGGAGAAGGTGACGAGCACCGGATTGAACAGATTCCATTCACGAAGACTCAGGGTGATCGAGAACGGGTGAGTGATAAAGGAGAAATTCATGATTATTATATGTGGATGCAGCAGAATTTCCAACTAACCTCCAGGACTTTTTTCGACACCATTGATGAGTATAAAAAACATTTGGAGGAGCAGTACCATATTATCTCCACAGAGTGGGCTGCCATTTCCAAGATTAATTCCAATGAAGGCGGGATCGAAGCCTTTTTTGATGAATGTAAGACCACTTCTCAACTCGTTGACCGTCTCCTGATTCCGACCATTGAAAGCTCAATGGAAGGGTACAAGCAAGGGGCTTTTGTTGATCTTTTCCAGGCTCGACAAGATAGCTTTAAACAATATAAGGAACTCAAGGAGAAAATGGATACGAATCGAGATGTCCTTATCCATTTGCAAGAGTATGTGGAAGGCTATACACGATATGACCAGCAGAAGAAGGATTATGACCAGCTACGGCGAGAGTCGAAGTCGGCATGGCAATACCTTGAGGATATGAAGCAAGCGACTCTTGTAGAACTACAGCAGCTTGAAGTGCAGAAGAATGAACTGCAAGGTCAAGACAAACTGCTGGAGAAGCAGACTGACTCGTTGAAGATTGCACAGGCTAAAGAAGCTCTGGAAGCTCTGGAAACCGTGTATTACGAGGTGCAGGACGAATATGAAGCATTGCAGGATCGTACTGCCTCTGAGGAACAGCAGTATTATTCGATCCGGTATGCACAGATACGGGAACGGCAGAGAGAAGCCGCAGTCAGGCTTGAGTATATCCATGATCAGTTGGAGCAACTGGAGCAATCGGTTGATGAGCAGGAGCTTCAGGTACAGTGGGACCGGAATGGTCGGCATCTGCGAGCGTTTTACATGGAGGAGGAACAGAAGCAGAAGGCAATCCTTGAAAACATGGGAGTACAACGGAAGAAATTGGAGCAACAGCGGGATGAATCTGCCACAAGTGAAGATATGGAAAATCAGGCTCGTGAGCAGCTTGGAAAAGAAGAGAGTAGAATCGTAACACAATATGACAGCCATAAAGGTAGAGCCGCAGATATTTCCAGACAAATATTGAGCAACGTGCAGACGCAAACGGTTGAACGCGAGATGCCACTCTGGAAGGAAGAATACACTGTACTACAAAGTGAAATGGTCGTATCTGTACAAGTTTTTCATGAGATGGAGCAAAAGAAAGGACGATTACAGCAGCTACAAGTAGATGGAAGAGCACAGCTTGCCGAGGCTAGAGAAGAGTTGGGTAATGTACAAGCTCAGCTAACAGCATTCGATCAGGAGCATGCACAGATGGTTCAGGAATTATCTGTATTGCATCCTGCTTGGAGCCGGGTGACGTCCCTGCACACTCAGGCAGATTCGATTCGCAATCGTCTGAACAGCGGGATTGGACATAAGGAACGACAGAAGCAGGATCTTTTATATAAGGAAAGGATGGCTTATCGTTATGTAGATGATTATCAGCAGCAAAGTGTATTTTTTGCTGATCCGTATGCTGCTGAACTGGTTCACCATTGGAGTAATGAATTCTCCATGCTTCAGCTTGGAGTGCAATATGCTGAACAGAGTGAGCAAGCCAGTGAACATCCACTCTGGGAAATTACGCTACTAACCACCGTACACGAGAAAGAGAAGCTGCTGAGAAAGCTAAGACAGTCTGCGAGCAAGCTCCAGCATCCGATAAGGGTTTTGTCAACGGAGGATGCGAAGCGAATGTTAACCATAACCTCGGCGGGAGAGTCGTCGTTGGGAGAAAGCTGGGTTGAACCTGGACTGTGGATGGACATACAGGATTCAGCACAATTTCAAGTATGGAAGCAGGCAGCAGAGGAACGAGCGGAACAAGCCAGGCAGGAACGAGAAGATCAAGAGAATGAGCTTGAGCAATGGCGAGGCGCACTGAAGCAAACAGAACGTTTCTTTGATAAGTATAGGATGGAGAGCATACATGAACTGCGCCAGCTTCTGGAGCAACTTAGTGATCGACGAAATATCCTGGAGAAGCGATTGGAATTATGGGATGGGGAAATGAAGCATCTGGACCAGCAAAAGGACGAATTACAGCAAAAGAAAAGGGTACAAGAGCAGCAAATCGTGGAGCTGGAACGTCGTTTGAGTCTAGGGCATGAATGGGTAGCCATTGTTCAAAAGAATGGTGAGTTGGAGCGCGAACTGGTCTTAGTGCGAGAGCAAATGATCCTGAAAAAGAAGCATATGGATACATTCAGGCAGCAAAAAATCAGTCTGGATCTTCAATGCAGAGAGGCTGAAAAACAGATCACAGCTCTCGAAGGCAAGCTCATCCATATGCGAGAGGACGAATTGTATATAGAGGCTCAGGCATATAGCCCGCTGGAAAATTCCTTGGGTCTGCAACGATTAAGGGATGAGCATGAAAATCTGAAGATGAGGCGTCGGCAAATGATGATGTCCCGTACAGAGTTGGAAGGTAAGCAGCAGAGCCTGATACGTGAAAAGAGTCAGGCGGAGCAAGGGATGGCTGTGCTGCGGAAAGAACATTCCAATATTATCATGGAGCTGGACTTACCACCACACGTTGAAAACAGACTGGAAGGTATGTGGAAGAAGTGTGAAGAACTTAGAGAGCAAGTCCACAAAATCAGGGATGAGCTTGAACGTAGGCGCCAGGAGCGTGATCAGCAGGGAGGTGTAGTGAAGGAGCTATTGAGTCGGTATGCGCAAGACCACGGAGATCAATCACCAATATCCTTCCAAGGTTCACTGAGGCAGGTACATGAACGAATCAAGCAAACACAACGGGAACTGAGTCTCCAACTCCGTGAGGTGGATAAGGTGATGAAGTCCACGGTGGAGCAAGAACGCAAATTTGAACAGGTACTGAATCAGTGGAATCAGGTCATTAAGTTGTATCAGCTCGACGATCCTCAATTGAAGAGCGCGCAGCTCACGGAGGAGCAACGCAGCGAGTGGCTCTATCAGGCATACAAGCATAGCGAAGCTACTATTAAGGAACTGGAGCAACGAGCAAAGCAACTGGACCGAGAGAAGACTAGGGTCGAAGATCACAAGCAGCGCTTCCTGGATTTTTGTAACAAATATATTCAAGATCCGAAGCAACGTGAGATGGCTAAGAGTGGAGTACGGAAAAACGATACACTCGAAGAATTAATTGGTTTCGAGTCTTTGCTCAGACAGAGTATCGTGAAGACGAATCAAATTGCAGAGCTACACTTGCAGACAGAGGACCAGAAGCTACAGCAGTTTATTACCCATATCCATATGCACTTAAAGCAGATTGTACAGGAGTTGCGTAACCTTCCTAAGAAAACGAGTGTTAGAACAGCGAATGGAAGCAAGGAAATCTACGTATTCAAAATCCCAGAATGGGAAGAAGTAGAAGGTAAACAACGCATTCATGCTCATATTGACTGGATTGTTGAGCAGTTGGATCGTACCCCATATCAGGCTGAACATAACGAGAACTCCGTTGCACGAGTACGTAAAGATTTGGAGAAGTGGCTGGATTCCAAGCAACTATTACAGAAAGTGCTGAAGCATGAAACCATCCACATTAGTTGCCATAAGGTTACAAATGATCAACAGATCACAAGTGCCAAGTTCTCTTGGGAGACGTCCAACTCCTGGTCTGGTGGAGAGCGATGGAGTAAGAACATGACTCTTTTTCTGGGCTTGCTAAATTATGTAGCCGAGCGTAAACAGCATATCCAGGGGCAGATGAAGCGACACCGGGTAGTCATTCTCGATAATCCATTTGGCAAGGCATCCAGTGACCATGTGCTTAGTCCCGTATTTTATATTGCGGAGCAGCTAGGATTTCAGATTATTGCTCTGACAGCACATGCAGAGGGCAAATTCCTACAGGATTATTTTCCAATTATGTATAGCTGTCGGCTCCGTGGAGTCGCTGGCGAGCCTGGCAAACAAATCATTGATCCCCGCCAAAAGATGGATCAGGCCTATTTTCGCGATCATGCTCCTGAGTCCAAGATGTATATAGGTGAAGTGAAGCAATTAGAGTTTTTTGAATAAGTATGATGAGCGTCCGCCGTTAGATCATGTGAATGATCTTTTATTCATTGCCTGTACACGGCTGTATTTTTGTGAAGGTAGATTTTATGCACTTTGGGAGATAAATATAAAAGCAAGCGGATATAGGGTACTCTGTATGAGTGCGTGGATTGAAATATGTCCGCTCTATAAAAATTTTGAATCCTCAGAGGAAAGACTCTGGGGATTTCTTAATTTATAGAGGATGAATGAAAGCGTGGTATACATGTTCTTTCTCTCTGTATTAGTCTTTTTCGCTGGTACAAACAATGATTGATTGTATTGGTGAATTGACTGGAAATTTTATTTTTTAGGAGGAATTTGTCAACTGATGTCGAAATGAAGATATAAAAGTAAATAAGTCTTTGTACCTTTTTTATTATCTTATTAGTATAAAAGACTTGGTTCAGGAGGCGTGTTGAATGAAATATATAGCTCACATTCGACAGAAAGACGGATGTATTCAGACAGTGAAAGATCATTTACAGGAAGTGAAAGAGAGTTGTGAGCGTTATGGTGGGAAAATTGGCGTCCGTCATTTGGCTGGACTGGCGGGTTGGCTACACGATCTGGGGAAAAATACAAACGAATTCAAAACGTATATTCAAGAAGCTGTGGCTAATCCGGATGCACCTCCACGCAGAGGTTCTGTAGATCATTCAACAGCGGGTGGTAAATTCCTTTTTGACCGTTACCACCATTCCTCTTCCGTTAATGACAAGGTTGCTGCGGAATGGGTCGGAAATTGTATCATTTCCCATCACCAAGGTTTACGGGACTTTATTGATCCTGAGCTGACTTCTCCTTTTTTTAAACGGGTTTCTAAGGACTTGGAAGAATTTGAGCAAACAAAATCCGAATTTTTTGAGCATGTTTCACAACAAGAGCTGGATCAATATTTTTCTGAGGCTAGGAAGGAACTAGAGCATTATTTAGGCCTTATTAAACAGCACAAACTTCCTTCTATTGCTGCTTCCCTTCTTATGAAGTACATATTTAGCTGCCTGATTGACGCGGACCGAACCAATACCCGGCAGTTTGAAGAGGACGAAGAAACGGAACAACCTCTGGATAGTCATTCGTTTTTTAAAAGAAGCTATGATGCTTTGACAAACATGCTGGTGACGCTTGAGCACGAAAGTGATTCTGAAGAGCCCATTAATTGTTTAAGACGTGAGATGTCCCGGCAATGTGACGATTTTGCACTACGTCCATCCGGTATATATACGCTATCCATTCCTACAGGCGGAGGAAAAACACTGGCAAGCTTGCGATATGCGCTTAAACATGCGATGACCTTTAACAAGGATCGAATCATTTACATTGTTCCCTACACAACAATTATTGAGCAAAATGCTGCGGAAATCAGGGGTATCTTGCAGGAAGACGATATGATACTGGAGCATCATTCTAACGTAATTGAGGGAGAAGATGAGCTTGAGAACGAAGATTATGACGTGCATCAGAAAAAAATAAAGTTAGCAAGAGACACATGGGATCGCCCGATTATTTTCACGACTATGGTTCAGTTTCTGAATACCTTCTATGCGAAAGGTACGCGTAATATACGAAGATTGCATCAGTTGTCGAATTCAGTCATTATTTTTGATGAAGTTCAGTCAGTACCTGTGAAATGTATTTCTTTATTCAACGCAGCACTAAATTTTTTGCACATTATGGGTGACTCCAGTTTGTTGCTTTGTACAGCGACGCAACCCGCCCTTGATTTTGTAAAGCACAAGCTTCATTTTTCCGATCAGGCCGAAATTATTGAAAATATGGATGAGGTGGGCAAAAGTTTCAAACGGGTAGACGTGGTGAATCGCACAACAACTTTGGGGTGGGGAGCCGAGGAACTGGCCGACTTTGTTCAAGAACAAATGGAAGAAGTCAACAGTTTGCTTGTGATTCTGAATACAAAAATGGCTGTGCGTAAGCTATTTGACCAATTAACCCAACGTGAGGGATTGGGAGAAGGTGGCGCAAGATTATTTCATCTGAGCACGAATATGTGTGCGGCCCATCGTAAAGATGTGTTGTCCGAACTAAAACAGGCCCTTGAGGCAAATGAGCGTGTCATCTGTGTTAGTACGCAGCTTATTGAAGCAGGAGTCAATATCAGCTTTGAATGCGTTGTTCGCTCACTATCTGGGCTGGACTCTATTGCGCAGGCAGCAGGTAGATGTAACCGACATGGCAAGGATAAGCTACGGTATGTGTATATCATTAAATCGGCTGACGAGAATCTTTCAAGGTTGCCTGAAATTCAGATTGGCAGGGAACAGACAGAGCGTATATTACATGAGTTTGATCAGGACCCGCAACGATTTGACTATGATTTATTATCTGCATCAGCAATGAAAGCCTATTTTGAATATTACTATCACAATATTAAAGAAGAAATGGATTATCCCGTTTCCAAGCTGGAAAAAAATTTGTTCGAATTGTTGAGTGCAAACAAGGACTATTATGGAGCTTATAAGAAAAAGTGGGGTAAAAATCCCGAGATTTTAAGCCGCCCATCTATAGCGACTGCGGAGCAATATTTTGAGGTCATCAGTAACAAGGCTACATCAGTATTGGTACCTTATAATGACGAAGCAAAAGAGTTAATCTTAGCGTTTAATGGTGAATTGGACAGTCGTGAATTGGGCGGGCTACTGCGGAAACTGCAGCCCTATGTCGTTAATATCTATGACTATGAGCTAAAAAAGCTGGAGAA
The DNA here is from genome assembly GCF_050467745.1 of Paenibacillus sp. NRS-1781. Classification (NCBI taxonomy): domain Bacteria; kingdom Bacillati; phylum Bacillota; class Bacilli; order Caryophanales; family Paenibacillaceae; genus Paenibacillus; species Paenibacillus sp. NRS-1781. The sequence goes on along the minus strand of NZ_JBITPI010000062.1, from coordinate 19,623 downwards.
AAACGGTGATCTATATCCTTTATTGCATGGTCATGTTCTGGCATTGAGGGAAACGGCTTATTCTGGGCAATTTGGAGTTGGGTCAGAGGGTGAAGGAGAATGGTCGATGGCTATGATCTAAAAGAGAAAGCCCGCCAAAGGCGGGCACTCAAATAATCCTGTATAATTTTCAATCCACGCTTCTCAGCGACCCATTGAGTGTAGCACAAGATCAGAGACACAATCAATATGCAAAGTGATGGTTGTATTTATTTGGAATATAGTATATGCTGAGAATGTAAATTATAAAAAAATAAATAATCCTTTATAAGAAGGGAGGATGAAAAATGCGGAATCAAATTGAGTTTGAGGTGTCGGGAAGATACGCTCTTTTCACAGACCCATTAACCAAGCTTGGAGGAGAAAAATTTTCATATCAGGTTCCTAGTTATGAAAGCTTAAAGGGGATTGCGGAAAGCATCTACTGGAAGCCGACATTAACGTGGATTGTGGACGAGGTTCGAGTTATGAAGTTTATCCAGACTGAGTCAAAAGGAATTCGCCCAATTGAATATAGCGGGGGAAATACCTTGGCTTACTACACTTATCTAAAAGACGTTTGTTATCAGGTACGTGCTCATTTCGAGTTCAACCCCCATCGTGAAGACCTTATGTATGACCGTAACGAATTTAAACATCACAACATAGCTAAACGGGCGGTCAAGGCAGGAGGCCGCAGAGATATTTTTCTGGGTACACGTGAATGCCAGGGCTACGTTGAACCCTGCGTTTTCGGCGAAGGAGCGGGGGACTACGATGAGGTTCCTGAAATTGATTTTGGTACGATGGTGCATGGGATCAGCTATCCGGATGAAACCGGTCGTAAAGAACGGGAAACCCGTCTTTGGAGAGCCAAAATGCAACACGGTATAATCAGCTTTATTCGCCCGGAGAAGTGTCCACTGATACGTAAAACAGGTGAGGGGACAGTAAAAACGTTCAGCTCTGCCAACATGCAGGATGTGGACAGTCTGTACGAAGAAATGTTCGTGGATGGGGGAAGCGAATGAACTGGCTGGCGAATTTATATAAAACGTATGAAAATCATACGAATGTTGTCGGACAATTTGAGAAAAAGAGAAATAACCGTGAATACGCGTTGATCCCCGTATCCCATACGACACAGAGTGCTCACATAGAGGTCAATCTGGACGGAGAGGGCAACTACCTTTCAGCAAAAGTTATCGACAAAAATGAGGGGAGCACCATTATTCCATGTACGGAGGCTTCTGCTAGTCGGACAAGCGCTCCAGTTCCGTATCCGCTCTTTGACAAGCTTGTCTATGTGGCAGGCGACTTTGTACAATATTGCGGCGAAGTAAAAGGAACGCCGCACACAGATTACATGAAGCAATTGCGTTCCTGGTGCGAATCTCCCTATGGGCACTCGAAGGTAAAGTGCGTTCATGAATATCTGGCCAAAGGAACTCTCATAACAGATCTGATTCGGGACAAAGTTCTCTGGATTGACGATCAGGGCAAGTTGATTGAAAAATGGACCGCAGCACTTGAAGCGGAGCGTGGGGAAAAGCCTAATATTTTCAAAGTAATCGTCTCCGATCAAAGTGCGGCTTTTATCCGCTTCGCGGTTCAGGTGCCAGGGGAGGTAGAGTCCAGATTATGGCGTGACCCATCTGTTCAGCAATCTTTTATCCAATTTTGTGAGATGGGCTTAAAGAAAAAAGAATTATGTTATGTATCGGGTGAACTGTTGCCTTATGCAGACAAACATACTTCGCGTATCCGCAACTCCGCTGACAAATCCAAGCTGATTTCAGCGAATGATTCTGACGGCTTCACCTATCGGGGACGATTTCGTAGCAGCCGCGATGCGGCGACGGTCAGCTACGAAGTATCCCAGAAGGCTCACAATGCCTTAAAGTGGCTGATCGAACGTCAAGGGATTACTGTAGACGGTAGAGTTTTCCTTGTGTGGGGAATAGAAAGTCTGGATATGCCTGATCCGCTCGGTGATACGTTCAGCCTGTATCAAGATGAGGATGAAGAGCTGACAGGAGGAGACAGCACTCATAAGGAATTTGCTAATCAAGTGCGTCGCGCCATTGGCGGTTATCGTTATGATGGCGATTATGCCTCCAATGTCATCATTATGGTATTGGATGCGGCGACACCGGGGCGGCTGGCAATGGTATATTACCGTGATCTGAACAAGGAGATGTTTCTGGATCGGTTACAAGCTTGGCACGAAACCTGTTACTGGCAACATCGGTATCGGAAAAGTGCAGATAACAAGAACATTACCTTTATTGGAGCACCTGCAACGAGAGATATTGCCTTTGCAGCCTACGGTCCACGAGCGAATGATAAGATTGTCAAAGGTTTAATTGAACGGATGCTTCCATGCATTGTTGACGGACGAAAAATTCCGCTTGATATTGTACGCAGTGCGGTTAATCGTGCCTCGAATCCAGTGGGCTTGGATGAATGGGAGTGGGAGAAGACGCTCGGCATCACCTGTGCATTGGTGAACAAAACATTTGAGAGGGAGGGCTTTGAAGTGGCTTTAAATACCGAAAATAAAGACCGTAGCTATTTGTTTGGCAGGATGTTGGCGATTGCGGATGTGCTGGAAAGACGGGCACTAGGTCGGGAAGAAAAACGGGCTACAAATGCAGTTCGTTATATGAATGCTTTTGCACAGCGGCCAAGTCGAACCTGGATGATTATCCAGTCGAATATTCAACCGTATCAGGCAAGAATGGGAACCGATGCGGGATATTACAATCGCCTGCTGGATGAGGTAGGTGCACAGTTAGAAGCTGAGAATTTTACGGACAAACCGTTAAGCGGTCTGTACCTACTCGGATTTTACAGCCAACGTAACGATTTGTACACGAGCAAGAAAGATAAGGAAATAGGAACTGATACCGAACAAGACCAGGAAAATAATGAACAGGGAGAGATCATATAAATGAGTGTACTTGACCATAAAATTGATTTTGCCGTTGTACTGTCAGTCCGTAATGCTAACCCGAACGGTGATCCGTTGAATGGCAATCGTCCGCGCCAAAATTATGACGGTTTCGGTGAAATTTCCGATGTATGCATCAAACGCAAAATCCGTAATCGTCTACAAGATACGGGGGAATCCATTCTTGTACAATCCGACGAGAGACGTGTGGATGCTTACCGCAGCATTAAAGAACGTGTAGACGCTAATACGGAAGTACAGGAATTTGGTAAGGGCAAAAAGCAAAACAATGAGCTTTACGCCCAAGCAGCCTGCAAATCCTGGATCGATGTACGAAGTTTTGGGCAAGTATTTGCTTTTACCAAAGAGGATGTGTCCCTTGGGATTCGTGGACCTGTGTCCATACATACGGCGGTAAGCCTTGCTCCTATTGATATTTCCAGTATGCAAATTACCAAGAGCGTCAACGCAGTAACCCCTAAGGACCCTAATAAAAAAAGCTCTGATACGATGGGGATGAAGCACAGGGTTGATTTTGGTGTCTATGTTTTTTATGGGAGTATAAATACACAATTGGCGGAAAAAACCGGATTTACCTATGAGGATGCAGAGAAAATTCGGGAAGCTTTAAGAACACTGTTCGAAAATGATACCTCTTCCGCACGTCCTGATGGGAGTATGGAAGTTCATCATCTGTACTGGTGGGAGCATAATTCCAAATTAGGGCAATATTCTTCGGCTAAAGTCCATCGTTCACTACAAATTCAGCTAAATAAAGATGTGAGCGAAGCGAGGTCTTTTGAGGATTACGTATGCACGGTTCAACCGCTGGAGGGCTTAACGGTTCAAGAGTATGCAGGGCTATAACGAAGAAGATTATTTGCTATTATCCGGTATACAGCATTTTAATTTTTGTAGAAGACAGTGGGCGCTTATTCACATTGAGCAGCAATGGGAAGAAAATGTGCGGACGATCGAGGGGGATCATTTACACCGAAAAGCCGATCAGCCCATGATTCGTGAAAAAAGAGGGGATAAACTCGTCGTACGCGCATTACCTATACACTCCAGAGAGCTTGGTATTACTGGAATCTGTGACGTCGTAGAGTTTGTACGTGATCCTCATGGGGTTCCGCTGGCAGGGGAGGAAGGGATGTACCTTCCCTTTCCTGTGGAATACAAGCGTGGCAAGCCCAAACGAAATGATTCAGATCATTCTCAGTTAGTCGCACAAGTGATGTGTCTTGAAGAAATGCTCTTATGTGATATTGCAAAAGGCTACTTTTATTACGATGAGATCAAGCATCGGGTAGAGGTTGTGATCACTGCGTCTGACCGTGAACGGGTGCGAGCAAGTATTCAGGAAATGCGGCATTATTTTGAGCGCAATCACACCCCTAAAGCCAAAGCAGGGCCACATTGCCAAAGCTGCTCGCTTCAACATATATGTGTGCCGGAAATTTTAAATAAAAGGTCTGTTTCCAGTTTCATTGAAAGCAGGATAGCTGAATGAAAAAATTACTGAATACGTTGTTTGTTACCTTGCCGGATACGTACTTGTCACTGGATGGGGAAAATATTGTGATTAAACAAGAAGAGGCCATTCTGGCACGCTACCCGTTGCATAACCTGGAAGCTGTATGTACTTTTGGCTATGCAGGGGTAAGTCCGGGTCTGATGGGTGCTTGTGCAGCACGCAATATAGATTTAACCTTTATGACGCGAACTGGACGCTTCTTGGCACGTGTGATCGGAGAGAGCCGTGGAAATGTGGTACTCCGAAAAGAACAGTATCGGATTTCCGATGATGACCAAAGAAGTGCTCTTGTAGCCAGAAATATGATTATAGGCAAGATATATAATAATAAATGGATTTTGGAGCGAGCCACAAGGGACTATCCCCTGCGTATTGACGCTGATCGAATGAAAAAGGTGACTGCTTCTTTAGCGGGGGTCATGCAGCAAGTCCGTGAAGTGGAGGAGCTGGACATTTTGCGTGGTTTGGAGGGTGCGGCGGCTGTACAGTACAATTCGGTTTTTGATGAGCTGATTTTGCAGCAAAAGAATGATTTTTACTTCCATGGACGCAATAAGCGCCCGCCGTTGGATAATGTCAATGCTTTATTATCCTTTGCCTACACACTGCTATCCAACGATATGAAATCTGCACTGGAAGCTGTCGGATTGGATGCTTATGTAGGTTTTCTGCATAGAGATCGTCCGGGGCGAGCTTCATTGGCACTGGATGTGATGGAAGAGCTTCGTGGAGTATATGCCGACCGTTTTGTCCTTACATTGATTAACAAAAAGTTGATTCATGGCAAAGGATTTTACAGGAAAGAAAATGGCGCCGTGATTATGGACGATGATACGAGAAAAATAGTATTGAAGGCATGGCAGGAACGCAAGCAGGAGAAGATTATTCATCCTTATTTGAATGAGAAAATGTCCTGGGGGCTTGTGCCCTATTCACAGGCTTTGCTCTTGGCTAGACATATTCGGGGAGATCTGGACGAATACCCTCCATTTTTGTGGAAGTAGGTGTGATCTTGTTAATTCTCATTACGTATGATGTAAGCACAGTAGACAGGGAAGGCAGAAAAAGATTGGCCAAGGTTGCAAAAAAGTGTGTAGATCACGGACAAAGGGTGCAAAATTCCGTGTTTGAGTGCATTTTGGATTCGACCCAGTTTCGCCGTTTGAAGTATGAATTAGAAGAATTGATAGACAAAAAAGAAGACAGCCTGCGTTTCTACAACTTAGGAGATAACTATAAAAAGAAGGTAGAGCATATAGGGACAAAAGAAGCTTACGATATGGAAAGCCCGCTGATTCTGTAAGGTGCGAATGTGAAGCTCACATAAAAACCCCGGGTCCTTCGCACCTCGAAATTTGTCGAAAAGGATTAGAATCCACTTTCTATAATAGAAGTCAATAGTTGATTCAGACTTTTTTAGCATTATTTTTTGCGAAAATGTGTGCAATTGATACCATTAGGGTATCAATTGCTGTATTTTCGCTGTCGCACTCTGTATGGAGTGCGTGGATTGAAATTATCTGTCGTTCTTCTGGCGCTACAACCGCCGGAGTCGCACTCTGTATGGAGTGCGTGGATTGAAATCCGCTACCATCTGGAGCCGGGTTGCGATCTTCGATAGTCGCACTCTGTATGGAGTGCGTGGATTGAAATTTCGCCAATCTCCGCGTCCTGTGAAGGCTCCTGCGGGTCGCACTCTGTATGGAGTGCGTGGATTGAAATAGTTCCATCAGGAAGTACAATCCGGAATCCACCGTCGCACTCTGTATGGAGTGCGTGGATTGAAATACCAGCTGCAGCCGGAGCCACAAACTGATTTAGGGTCGCACTCTGTATGGAGTGCGTGGATTGAAATAATAATTGTCCGAAAATCTGTATGCTCGATCATTACAGTCGCACTCTGTATGGAGTGCGTGGATTGAAATTTTAAGGATCGGTGCATTGAAGAGGGGATTGTGAAGTCGCACTCTGTATGGAGTGCGTGGATTGAAATTTTTTCGTCTTGGTCGGGTGAGGTTTGCGGTGTGATGTCGCACTCTGTATGGAGTGCGTGGATTGAAATTTTATTATGAAAAAATACCATCGCTTCAAGAATCGTCGCACTCTGTATGGAGTGCGTGGATTGAAATTTCCAGTGCCTTACGTAGTCTATCCCGCTCTGTCCGTCGCACTCTGTATGGAGTGCGTGGATTGAAATCGTCAAGGGCCAATCATACCGGAACGTGAAAAAGGTGTCGCACTCTGTATGGAGTGCGTGGATTGAAATTTTTATACGTGTACTACGAATGCGATCTTTATAGTCGCACTCTGTATGGAGTGCGTGGATTGAAATAAATGGATATGGGAGGTCGTCCGTAGTGCTTAGTGAACGTCGCACTCTGTATGGAGTGCGTGGATTGAAATCTGTATCTGTTATCACAACACTGCCTCGTCCAAACGAGTCGCACTCTGTATGGAGTGCGTGGATTGAAATTTCGGCTTGCAACGCCGTCCGGCTGAGCTGGCCGAAGTCGCACTCTGTATGGAGTGCGTGGATTGAAATTTGGCTGTTGGTGACAACTCAGCAAAAGCCGGGTCAGGTCGCACTCTGTATGGAGTGCGTGGATTGAAATCCATCTAGCCATACTTGCATCGCCCTCAGAAGGCTGTCGCACTCTGTATGGAGTGCGTGGATTGAAATTTTATCCACTTGAGCTGTAACTTGAAGGCGTTCGTCGCACTTTGTATGGAGTGCGTGGATTGAAATTCCTTTAGCCCGGCTCCTTGGTGAGCCTGCGGCGTCGCACTCTGTATGGAGTGCGTGGATTGAAATTACCAGGATGCCCCAGTGAGAGTACAAGAAAGGATGTCGCACTCTGTATGGAGTGCGTGGATTGAAATATCCTTGGCAGGCAAAATAACAGTTGATGCATACATAGGTCGCACTCTGTATGGAGTGCGTGGATTGAAATCTCAAAGCTGGTTTTAAGGATTCTAAGGTCAGGATGTCGCACTCTGTATGGAGTGCGTGGATTGAAATTTTGAATGTATTGATTATGTCCGCCCATTCCCTGGTCGCACTCTGTATGGAGTGCGTGGATTGAAATTTTTAGTCAGTACATCCTCTTCAAAATTTTTTTGTCGCACTCTGTATGGAGTGCGTGGATTGAAATTTCAATGTCGCTTCATACTCTCCACGGCTTACGTGTCGCACTCTGTATGGAGTGCGTGGATTGAAATCCCCTGCTTTTATATTGTTCCATTACCAAAGGCGGTCGCACTCTGTATGGAGTGCGTGGATTGAAATATATCCAACCGCATGGTTCGCAAAAATGACGAGCCGGGTCGCACTCTGTATGGAGTGCGTGGATTGAAATCTTTTCTTCAATCTTGGAAGTGTATTGTTTTTGTTTGTCGCACTCTGTATGGAGTGCGTGGATTGAAATGCTCAACTGGAGCGGCTAAGTGACGAAGAACTAAAGTCGCACTCAGTATGGAGTGCGTAGATTGAAATTTGGTAGTCGGGGAATAGGTCGTCCGTGATATAAGAGTCGCACTCTGTATGGAGTGCGACCTTTCCACCACACACTGCGTCCATTTTAAACAAACTAGAAAACAACGAAAATCCTCTTATCTACTCAAAATATATTTTACAAATACATTTATGATTCTTGAAAACATAAAGGTATTTACTAATCAATGTAGAATATATATCGCTGTACTCCAATGCCAGAGAGGGGAAGATGAGAATGGAAAGGCGTTTTACATAAAATGGAATCAAGAGAGGCTTTTTAATAACGTTAGCATTATTGCTAATGATCGCAGGGTCTTCATTAGGAATGAGCGATGCTTCCGCTGCACTATCTGAGCAGAAGGATAAGCAGGATGCGCCCGCTTTTTCCGAGGTATCCGTTCATGATCCTTCCATCGTCAAAGACGGCGATACTTATTATGTGTTTGGTTCACATATCTCTGCTGCGAAGAGCAAGGATCTTAAAAGCTGGACTTCTTTTGCAAACGGTTACACAACTCCAGGGAACACGCTTTTTGGGGACTTATCGAAGAATCTCGCAGGTTCCTTTGCTTGGGCAGGGGAGAATGATTCGGACAGCAAGGGAGGTTTCTCGGTCTGGGCACCTGATGTATTTTGGAATGAGCATTATGTCAATGACAATGGGACAAAAGGGACCTATATGATTTATTATAGTGCGTCTTCTACCTACATTCGTTCCGCGATCGGTGTTGCTGTTGCACCCCAAATCGAAGGTCCTTATCAATATGTGGATACGATTATATATACTGGTTTTACGAAGGACAGCAAAGTGGATAAAAAATGGACCAACACGCCGATCCAACAGTTGGTTGATCAAGGTAAGCTGCAAGGTCCAAGAGCGGGATGGTTCAACGCAGATGGTTCTTACGCAAATAAAATGTTTCCGAATGCGATTGATCCAGCTATCTTTTATGATACAGAAGGGCGCTTATGGATGACATATGGATCATGGTCTGGGGGGATTTTTGTACTTGAGCTGGATAAAAAAACAGGAAAACCCATCTATCCAGGTCGAGACGGAACGACGAAAGATGGTCGGCTGATTGATCGTTATTTTGGCACCAAAATTGCGGGCGGATATGGGGAATCAGGAGAGGGCCCTTACATTGAATACAACAAAGAGACGGGCTACTACTATTTATTTGTAACTTATGGCGGATTTGGCTCGGATGGTGGCTATAACATGAGGTTATTCCGGTCCCAAAATCCGTCAGGACCTTATAAGGATGCCAAGGGGCAGAACGCCGTTTTACCTGCCAACACCAAGAATGCTGCTTTTGGCAACAAGCTGATAGGTAACTTTTTGTTCAACAGTAAAATGGGTGATCCAGGCGAAGGAATTGGCTATGGCTACGTATCGCCTGGTCACAACTCTGCTTATACCGATCCTGATAATGGACAAATGTTTGTTGTCTTTCATACCCGCTTTCCTCAGCAGGGAGAGAAGCATGAATTGCGTATACACCAGATGTTCATGAACTAGGAAGGCTGGCCTGTAGTAGCTCCTTACCGTTATGGTGGCGAGACTCTCACAGAACTGGATGAGGATCAAGTCGTTGGAGATTATCAGTATATCAATCATGGCAGTGATACGTTGGCGGCGATCAAGCAAGCGCAGTTTATTCAGCTAAAAGCAGATCACACCGTCACAGGTGAGCTACAAGGAACGTGGCGTAAGGTAGGAGACGCGAGTGTTCAGCTGACGCTGGAAGGCACCGTATATGACGGAGTTTTCATTAGACAATGGGATGACTATACCAAGCAATATGTAATGACATTTACGGTTGTTTCCAAAACAGGGGAAATGGCCTGGGGGAGTCAGTTCGCTCCTTCAACGGATGCAACAGTGGTTGAAAGTGTATATGGCGATTTGGACCTCGGTGATACAAGTCGGGTAGTAGCCAATGTATCCCTTCCGAAGCAAGGAAGTCGGCAAACTTCGATGACTTGGAAAAGTTCAGACCCGAACGTTATTTCTGATACAGGCGAGGTTAAACGTCCTGAAATCGGAGAAAAGGCTGCATCAGCAACCCTGACCGCTACGATTACCAAAGGGGAGAGCAGTAAGAGCAAAGCCTTTAACATCACAGTATCTCCTTATGAGATGGCAACGCTGACCGCACAATATAAATTTGAAAATAATCTTGAGGACAGTGAAGCTGCTTTTGCGAATGGTGAGGTCATCGGTGACCGGATTGATCGTGAAGGAGGAACTGTCACCTACACGGAGGGTACAAGTGGTCAAGCGGTCTTGCTGGATGGAAAATCTGGAATTAAGCTGCCCCAAGGGATTATATCCAGTTCTGCATATTCCGTGTCCCTGTGGGTTCATCCGAGTGAACTGACGCTGCATACCCCGACTTTTTTTGGAGCAATGGATAGTAATCACTGGATTAGCTTGCTGCCCAAAGGTCCTGAGGGAGAGAATACGATGCTGTGGTCAGGTAGCTCGCCTTGGTATACTGGCAGCACCGGTATGAAAATCAAAACCAATGAGTGGACTCATCTCGCCTTCACTGTAGACAATGGAGTGTTATCCGTGTACGTGAATGGCAAACCTCAGTTTGCAGGAACAGGATTCCCCGAAGTATTTACATCCAAAGCAGGAACGTTCAACTTGGGTGTTAACTGGTGGGACCCTGCCTTTAAAGGAGCTATTGATGAACTAAGTATATTCGATGGGGCGCTTCCTCCATCTCAGGTGGCAGGGCTGGCCAAGGTGAAATGAACCTAGGCTGATAGATACGAGAGGTTGAGAAGAAGCATCTCCAGTGAGAGATTACTGTGTATGCTTCTTCTTTCTGTGTAGCATAACTCAGTGCGAATGTGAAGCTCACATGAATTCCCCGGGTCCTTCGCACCTCAGTTTTTGTCGAAATTCTGTCGAATGTGAATGATTTGTGAATGCATCATAAAGGAAACGTGCTTTTTTTGATGCCTTATGGTCAAAATTAGGCTAAAATGAATTGAAACGGGTTTGTTTTGACCCTTTTCGCTGTCGCACTCTATATGAGTGCGTGGATTGAAATCTAATAATTAGAAATATAATAAATAATAGAACTAGATAGTCGCACTCTATATGAGTGCGTGGATTGAAATTGTTTCAAATGCTCGAGGAGCCTTATCGATCTCCGTCGCACTCTATATGAGTGCGTGGATTGAAATCGTTTACCTCCCCGATATGATGATCAATCCTGACGTCGCACTCTATATGAGTGCGTGGATTGAAATCATTTGGTGCTGGACACCTTGAGAACCGGGGTAATAAGTCGCACTCTATATGAGTGCGTGGATTGAAATTCCCGACGAGTGAAGCGAAGAAAAACGAGTCAGGTCGCACTCTATATGAGTGCGTGGATTGAAATATTAGCCGCCATAGTCTGGTTACTGGTCCAATCTCGTCGCACTCTATATGAGTGCGTGGATTGAAATAGCGGGCACCATCGTTTAGAAGTCTTTAAGGTGAGTGTCGCACTCTATATGAGTGCGTGGATTGAAATCGTGTGCCAGAAGTCGTACCGCAATTGGACAAAAGTCGCACTCTATATGAGTGCGTGGATTGAAATAATAGCAGCAATCGTTATTTCCTTTGCAATTTCAGGTCGCACTCTATATGAGTGCGTGGATTGAAATCATCTTCATGTACTGGATTGCGGAAATGGTAGACCGTCGCACTCTATATGAGTGCGTGGATTGAAATTTTTTATTCTTTATGACCAGTTCTGCATGATGCTCCTCGTCGCACTCTATATGAGTGCGTGGATTGAAATAGTCCAGAAGAGTGAACCAGGAGCGGCAACTTCAGCAGTCGCACTCTATATGAGTGCGTGGATTGAAATACCCTTGCACTGAGTATCACCTCATACCACGCCGTCGCACTCTATATGAGTGCGTGGATTGAAATTTCAACAAAGAGTGCTATGCAATCCCTTATAACGAGTCGCACTCTATATGAGTGCGTGGATTGAAATTACTATTATATATAGTGTTGTAATGAACGCCTCCAGGTCGCACTCTATATGAGTGCGTGGATTGAAATTTAGTCGCTGGTTTGGGCGCTGGTTTTGGTGCAGGCGTCGCACTCTATATGAGTGCGTGGATTGAAATATGATCGGCGGCGCAACCCTTTTTAAATCCAACCCGTCGCACTCTATATGAGTGCGTGGATTGAAATACAAGGAGATTTTTGAATCCCGTTTTGACACCATAGAGTCGCACTCTATATGAGTGCGTGGATTGAAATTATTTATTCTTTTGGCTATTTGGTGCTGGTTCTTGGCGTCGCACTCTATATGAGTGCGTGGATTGAAATTTTCTTTTTATTACGGTTGTGTGCGTTTAGTATGGCGAGTCGCACTCTATATGAGTGCGTGGATTGAAATCTAGCATAAGCTCGGTAATTACCAATTCCAGGTCCGTCGCACTCTATATGAGTGCGTGGATTGAAATTTAAGTCTGCGGTTTTCATCAAGTTCAGCATTGAAGTCGCACTCTATATGAGTGCGTGGATTGAAATGGTAAGGATCGCTTTTGTTACCTTGGAAGGTAAGTCGCACTCTATATGAGTGTGTGGATTAAAATTGGAGTCCAACCACAGTATCATCAACGAATAAACGTCGCACTCTATAATGAATAATTAACAGGTGTAGGAGCTCTGAAAGATCGGTCACACCTTGTTTAACTAAATTGGATTTGGAGTAAATCATGAATAGACAAGCACCTATTTTTTCACTGGAATACTTACCGTTACTTATTCGACTGGAATGTAAGGAAACAACACGATTGCCTGCTTTTCTCGGCTCAACGCTTCATGGAGTGACAGGATGGGCGCTACTTCAACATTCGGAATCATATGCGTACTTATTCGAGAATCGCCGATTAGGTGGAGCTAAACAGGACATTGTCAACCCTTATATCATTGAGCCGCCTAGGCCAAAGTCTGTATACTATGCAGGGGATCAGTTATGCTTCAAATTAGTGTTGTTAGGAGATGCGATTCATTATGCCAGGCATTTAGTGACTTCGTTGGCTCAAGTACAAAGATTCGGGATTGGAGCGGAACGAAAGATTTTCGAACTGACAGACATTTTGCATGGTAATCAGTATGGATTGATTTGGAAACAAGGACAATTAGATATGAACGCGGCTACACCAGAAAACATTTCTGTTCATGCTCTGCAAGATCATGCTTCATGGTGCTCTATCCATATGGTGACCCCTGTTCGCATTCGGCGAGGTGGGGCGCTGGTGCAGGAGATTGATTTTCCTACCATCATTCGGAGTATTACGAGGAGAATTCAGACGTTGACCGAGCGTTATGGAGGTTACATGAACACGGATATATCCATGAAGGCGTGTGAACTTGCGAGCCATGTTCGAGCCGTGTCTGCCGCGTTGTATTTGAACCAGATGCACCGATACTCGAATCGAAAAAAGGAATCCGTTGATTGGAGCGGCATGCTGGGTACACTAACATTTGAGGGAGAGCTTTCTCCCTTTACGCCTTGGCTGAACGCTGCACGCATGTTACATATCGGTAGGAACTCTACTCTTGGCTGCGGACAAATGGACGTAGTCTATAGGTCAATGTGATGTGATTTTACAACCTTGCAAAAATGGATTCTTGAATATTGGATGGTTGAACTTCTACGTGATCTGTAAGCTTTGATCGGTAGTGATTGTTGTACCTGCAAACTAAATTTCATAGGAATAACGAAAAATGCAATTTGGGCTAAGGCTTAGGTTGCATTTTTTTATATGGGATTTTCAGGGAATCTGTTATACTATTAATAGCTGCACAACGTTATTTATAAGCGAAGGAGTGTTAAGGCGTGACGAGGGAATTATCATTTGATGAGAAGAAAGAGAAGATGATTAAAAATGTTACAGGAAATTATATTGAAGTGGAAAAATCTATAGTCAACCAGCTCTACATGAAGCACGATTTGCATGGAACGACGGTTGGCTCTGAGCGAGAGCTGATCTGGTCGCAATTGTTTGAAATGATTATTCCCAAGAAATTTGTCATTGAGCAATCGGTATTCATCATTGATTCTCAGGGTGGTGTGTCCAAGGAAGTAGATTTTGCTATTTTGGATGAAACATATACACCTTATATCTTCCGCTATGGGCGCATCAAGTTTGTTCCAATCGAAGCCATTGCGGCAGTTATAGAATGCAAGAGCCAGCAGCTTGAAGCAAGTTCCATTGAAAAATGGGCTGAAAGCATCAAGTCTTTGAAAACCTCGGGGCAATCTATCGCCCGCATTGCAATGGACATTGCTATGGAAGCTGTTAAAACACAAAAATCCACTCGTCCCCTCCGTTTATTGTGTGCCTTGAAGGAAAATTGTGGGGATGACATCAAGCAGCATTTTGATTTTACATTGCTCGCCTCCAGGAAAAATGGGGGAAATGAACGTATTGAGATTGAGTGTAATGCGGATGATACGTTGTTCTCCTGGTTCAAGAGGCTTAATTTTCATGAATTCACGATGGATGCAGCTTTAGAAGAGAAAGCATCAAAAATGCTTAATAAAATTTCACTTGAAAACTACAAGGTACACGATCAGAAGGGTCAAAGTATTTCACTCTTAACCTTTAATTTCCAATTGAATCAGCTATTAATGCTAATCAATAATCCTATTTTATTTCCGCATCGAGCATATGTAGATTTATTTGACCGAAAAGGAAAGGAATGAATTCCGAATGAGCTCATACGTGGTAGCTGTGTCGATGGACAAGGTGCAGTCCTTCTTATATTATGTGCTCCAAGCGCAGATACAGGAGAAACAAAGTAATAACGGGACTTTGAACACGATCATAGAATCTTCCAGATTAATTTCAGATCAGTTCTATCAGGATATTGGAATGGAGGGAGAGAGGGGTCCATTTGCCAAGCATATTGACGAAGAGTTGCTAAAATGTTCCGGCATGTGTGTGTTTGTAACTTCGCTTCCGGAGGATCAAATTGTTAAGAACCTCAATGGAATATTTGAAACGTATTATAAGAAATTGAGCGGGCAGATCTTCATGAAGTATGTGTATTTCAAGCAGACCGATTTAAAAAACAACAACCCATTGCAGGCGATTAAAGAAAGCAAGAAACGGCTGAGAGAGAAAGCTTGTTTTAACTCGATCATTGCACAGAATCGCGAATTATTGTTTATGTTTCATTCATCACCTGAGAGAGAACAAAAACGGGGTTTGACGACGTCATCGGTAACTAATGTTTTTAGTGCATTCACTAATACGATTAATGACTTGTATTCGAAACAGGATGAGAACAACGATAATCATTTCAGGGTTGCAGTCATTAAGGCTGACCTGGACGGGATGGGGGAACTTTTTAAGCAATTAGACAGTCATGAGACTTATAAGCAGGTAAGCGAACTGCTTTCGAAATACATATGTCTGGAATACTTGCATGATGGGGTAAAAAAATTTAAAAGAAATGATCCCGAATTCAGGCTGTACCCGCTGTATATTGCGGGAGATGATATTTTCTTTGCTGTGCCGACCTCCAAGCTCGTGGATGGGGTTAATCTGTGTAAAGATATTTTGAAGCAGATTAATGGAGAAATTGAACAAATTAACCGCAAGAGGGAAACAGGACTTCAACCATTGTCCATGAGCATTGGTATTGATTTTACATTCAACCGTGAGCCAATCCGGTACTACCATGAGAGGGTTCAGCAACAGCTTGATTTTGCCAAGAAAGCACCAAGCATGGTGGCTGTTGCAGGAGTTGTTCCGCTGTCCTGTATGAAGATCAGTATTAACGAATATGTGCTTTATCGTTATGATCTGGCATCAGACAGCTCAGGGCGCTTGAAACCAACCAAGAGTAAAATTACGCCGGAGCAAAAATTCAAGGAATTTCATGCGGAAAAGAACAATTGGAAGCACTTCGTTACACAAGTCAAACGGCTTCAGGATGCCATGGAGGAAGGTTTTGCTGCACATCACTTTTTCTACGGGCTTCTGAACAAAATTACAGATCCTAAAGTGTGCAATAACCTTATGAAATATAGCAATTCTGTGCTGTACCATGTGATTCCGCAATATCTGAATAGTAATAACCGCAAACTGAGAGAGTCGGAGCTGCTTATTCTTGAATCTATGCTGAAGCAAGTGGTTGTTAAAACTACGAAGTCGGGAAAGACAAGCAAAGAAGGAAAGCTGTCCTTCGGCATGGATCAACGCCGGCAACTTGAAAAGTATGTTCGGTTATTGCTGCTATTTGCCGATCCTCGGTTCAAGATTGTCCAGAAGAAGACTCGATCTGTTGCGAATGATTTTGATATTAAACGGGTGAGAAGTACGGTGTTTAACAAAACATTACGTTATCTGTTCGATCAAAACCTTGGGGGATCGAAGGATTGTAAAGTGTTTCGGGAGATTTTTGTAGAGTATACCAGATATACTCCATTGTCTGATGCTGGGAGTAAACGAGGTGGGGGCATCGGAAAAGAAACAGAGGTTGAAGTGTATCGTACTCTGCGTCTATCGAACTCTTTGTTGCATCGCTTCAAAGGCATGAATGACATTCAACGGGTGGCTGAGATGATCGAGGCAACGAATCCTCAGCAGAAAGAGGATATTATTACCATTGAGCAATTACGTCGAGAGGAGCATAAGGCTCCACCCGGGCTGTATTTTGATAAAGAAACATTTCTGCGGATGGCTCGAAGCCAGCAGATGTGGAAATCGGAATACATCGACTCATTGCTAATCTTTTACCAATTACGAGAGCAATTGATTCAATTAAGAGTACATCCAGCATACTCGAAATAGCCAGGAGGCAACAGAACATGGATACAGAGAAGACTACAGAGAAGAAAATTACAGTAAAAGTAACAACTCGCTCCAATCTCTTCATTGGCGGTTCTCCGGCAACGTTTGAAATCGGCGGTGTTGATCTGTTCACGGTTACGAACAAAGAGGGGCTGCCTTATATTCCCGCTTCTTCGTTTAAAGGAACTTTGCGCTACATTGTCCGGGAAATGCTTGAAGGTCATGGAGCTAGCGCAGAAATTGCTCAAGCATATAAACAATACTTGGAGAGACTTCGGGAGGAAAACAATCTGGAGTGTGAGAAATATGGTATTGAAGAGGAACGGATTCAACGGATGGATGAACGATATGGCAAGATCATTGAAAAGGCATCTGCCGAGGATTTGTTTGGAATCGAAGGATTTAATGATACGCCAAAGCTGCTGTTTAACGACCTGCTGCCAATAAGAGAAAAAGCAAATAAAGATGATTGGTTCTCCATTGATTCCAAAAACAGCATTGAACTCAGTAGTCAAGGCGGAATGCCACGAGTTCTTGCTAATCCTCGGACATACAGGGTTGTACGCCCGGGGGTTTCATTCGTGGGAGATGTGTTGCTCCATAACACTGAAAATTTAAACGGACAAAATATCGGGTCTCAAATTACAGATTTTATTAAAGAAGCCATGATCCAATTCAATTCAGGAATCTATCGCTTGGGTAATTCAGGTAGCCGAGGGTATGGCCGAGTGGAGATTGAATTTGTTGGGGAGGATTCCTGGCATGGCTGAATGGAAATATTACCGGATAGATATGGATTTGATGGGCAGGATGACTCAGCTTCCAGATTCCCAGAAAATGTTTGGAGCCTTGGTGCATCGCTTTTCAGAAACCTACTCTTCTGTACAAGCAACGCAGATGGTTGACAAGATAAAAGGTGGAGCGATGCCTTTGGCGCTGTCTAACATGCTCCCGCGTGGGTATTTGCCTGCTCCACATACGGAGTTAATACATCAGCTGAGCGTGGATGGTCAAGGCAACAAGAAAATGTATCAGGCATTGAAGAGGCGTTCATATGTGAAAAGCGGGCAGCTTGCTGAGTTGATGAGGGAACCGAGCCGGGCGAGCGACCTTTATCCCTATGCGCATATTGAGTTCACACAGCAGATTCACGCGTCAATTGACAGTAAGCGTTATAACTTGCCAGGCCTTGATCCCAACCTCTACTCTGTACCTGAAGTTATTGTGAAAGAGGTAACTCAAGAGGGGAAACAGGAGCAAACGATTTGCGAATTTTCGTTGTACCTCGCGATGGAGGAATGCCCTGAAGGAGATTTATTGCTCAAAATGTTGGAACTAGCTAGAGCTGAAGGTAAGACATTCATACTCGGGCCTCGTGGTTCTCAAGGTCTGAATACTTTCACAGTCACACAAATCCAAGAGGAATCTAGCGTAACACCGAATCAAACAGGTTATTATTTGAATCTGGGTATGCTGCTGCCCAAGAATATTGATTTTGATAGGTCCAGCCTCAAGCTGTTTACCTCAGAACGCAGACCATATAATCCGCCTGGGGGTTGGGACACTGGAAATAGCGGCAAGTTCATTAGTTTTATCGAAGCGGGTAGCATAGTATACGCACCAACAGGAATTGAATGTGCCGGGCACTCAATTCAGTCACCTTTTCATCCGCGAGATATAGTGTTTGGAAGTGCCTTGTTATACCCACTGAGTGAGAGGGAGGGGGATTGAAATGTCGCTCAAGAGATACGAGTATCGTTTAAAAACTCTGTCTAAGCTTGCCATGTCGCCAAGGGATCATCAAGGATTTTATTTGGCTGCTGGGGATTTCAAAAGGGAAAATATCTTGAAACGTATGTCTCCAGATGGCGATACCGATAAGAATGCGGAGGAGAACAAGGTTAATATTATCTATCCCTTTTATCAATATGGAGGATACTCCACATATAATCCAGATAGTACGCAATACTATATTCCCGGTTCTTCGCTCAAAGGTGCGATGCTCTCCCATTGTACGGGACAGTTTGCATCGAGGTTGTTGGTCGATGATATTCAGGTTAAGAGTAAAGATTTGCAGTTAACCCAGCTTAACAAGCTGCAAAATCTGTCAAAAGAAACGAACGAGTCAATTATACTGCAACCCTTCTTTTCCAATGTAGCTGTTGAGATGCTGGCGGCAGGATGTGAGTATATCGGAGAGTTGTTCTGTGAAGAGGAAATACATATATACTTACAGGCAGCTGGGAGAGGGACGATCCTTAAACTTTCACAATTGCGAGATAAGCTGAGTGTCGTCAGTAAGGAAATTCGAATTGATGATGATACTAGGAGATACGTTAATCAATTGAAAAATAATATACAATCCATCATAGATGATAGTCGCGAGGCATGTACATTACTGCTCGGAGGGTATAAAGGGCTTGCGTTATCTGGTGTGTTTAAGAATGCAGAGTTTGATAAGCTTGACACTGCGGTGTATGTGGATCTGCCGTCGTATTTACCACATGGAATTGTGCAGATTGAGGTATACCGAGAGGTAGACTGAATCAGGTGCGAACCTCAAGCTCACATGATTTTCCCGGGAGATTCGCACCTCAGATTTTGTCGAAAACAACGATTTCATAACCTTTTGGCAACACTAATATTGCGTTTATACCATTTTTTATCCTATGATGTAGGTATAACTTGTTAGAATCATTGAAAATACGTAATGATATTTATATAAAATGACTTTATTACGTGTAGTTTCGCAGTCGCACTCTATATGAGTGCGTGGATTGAAATATG
>NZ_JBITPI010000061.1:0-62851 GCF_050467745.1 Paenibacillus sp. NRS-1781 | reverse complement strand
ATTGTTACTGTACCTGTTCAGTCGAATACTCATAATCAGAGAATACAACTTTATGACCAAATTGGAGGTGCTTAAACGGATAGCTAAAAAAGTTCTGCTAACCTTAATTGGTCGGCAGAGCTTTTTTAGCTATACAAATAAATAATTGCTTTTTTATCCAAACCCACATTCCTCTTGTTAACTGGGTCCATAGCGCAAGTAATGATTGTGTTGAAGGCATTTACGCCAAATCCAGTACAAATGTCGTTCTTACAGTGCCCACTCTTCAAGAGACCTTCACCGCCTGTTACGCGCCATGCATGGCGCACAAAAAAGAACGCTCATTTTTACGAGCGTTCTAGAAAAAATTAGTTTTTTTTCTCTTTTTTTTCGTAAACAAAATTATTATAGAGAATTTGCTCTGTCTGTGCTGTTATCTCCTCTTGATTGTCCCAATTTGCGACTTGATCGCTTGGATACTCATTCGGAACTTCAACAGGGAAAAAATCTCCATATTTTGAGTGTATAATTTCTGCTTGTGAAGATAACACTTTCTCGTTTATCTCCTTCTTTTTCTCAGGTGTGAGCCAGTCAGGATCATTGGTAGTTTGGGTTTGAGGCTTACTGCTGTTCGCAAAGGTCTGACTTTTGATAACAGCCACCGCCCCTCCGACAATGACAATTAGACTTAAGATAATAACTACTGGTCTGAGTCGCTTGTTCACACTCACTTCCTCCCTTCCAAAAATAATCCAATTAACAAAATTTAATAACCCCTGACCATGCGAACCTGCACAACCAATTGAAAACTTATCTGACCAAAATCCATCGTTACGACTTAGGTGGCTAAATGACCAAGATGGCACAGCCATAGGGGAAATTTTTTCAATGGATTGAGTTTTATCACTTTTTACAATTACTGACTCCAGTGGAACTGCATTGGCTATAGCTTCATTATACTCCTCAAGCGTCAAGCCGCTCAAGAGCGTATCCGAATTAACAATTGAGGAGTAGGGTGGGAATAGAGACTGGGAAGCTGGTGGTTCATGTAGAGCAATGTACCCGGAATGACCGTAATGGCCATACCTGTAGCCGCCAAATGGAAGATCGAAGCGATAAACCCGCCGACTGCCCCACCGATCAGCCCCATGACAAAAGGCTTCATATATCTCAGGTTAACACCGAAAATAGCCGGCTCCGTAATCCCCAGAAAAGCGGACAACGAGGAAGGAAGCGTTAACGCCTTCAGCTTGTTGTTCTTCGTTTTCTGCCTCACGGCGGACACCCTTGCTCTTGGCTAATGGTTGGCAGCTGTCAGCTCCCATAGCGGACTTTCACCGCCTAGTTACGCACCATGCATGGCGCACAAAAAAGAACGCTTATTTTTACAAGCGTTCTAGAAAAAATAATTTTTTCACTCTTTTTTTTCGTAAACAAAATTATTCTTGATAACTTGCTTTGTCTGAGCTGTTATCTGCTCTTGATTGTCCCGATTTGCAACCTGATCGCTTGGATACTCATTCGGAACTTCAACAGGGAAAAAATCTCCATATTTTGAGTGTATAATTTCTGCTTGTGAAGATAACACTTTCTCGTTTATCTCCTTCTTCTTCTCAGGTGTGAGCCAGTCAGGATCATTGGTAGTTTGGGTTTGAGGCTTACTGCTGTTCGCAAAGGTCTGACTTTTGATAACAGCCACCGCCCCTCCGACAACGACAATTAGACTTAAGATAATAACAGCTGGTCTGAGTCGCTTGTTCACACTCACTTCCTCCCTTCCAAAAATAATCCAATTAACAAAATTTAATAACCCATGAATCCGTTCCCTGAAATAGTGTAGTTATTTAAATTATTAACTAACATTTGGTATTGTCCAGCTTCTGGTACCTTGATTTCAAATTTTGCATTCGTGCCTGTATATCTTCCGGAAACCATGCGAACCTTGCCCAAATAATCTCTACTCACGAGTGTATAACCAACATCGGGTTGAGACCAAGAACTATCATCTCCCCACTGCACCACACTTACAGGCACATACCCTGCATAACCAATTGAAAACTTATCTGACCAAAATCCATCGTTACGACCTAGGTGGCTAAATGACCAAGATGGCACAGCCATAGGGGAAATTTTTTCAATGGATTGAGTTTTATCACTTTTTACAATTACTGACTCCAGTGGAACTGCATTGGCTATAGCTTCATTATACTCCTCAAGCGTCAAGCCGCTCAAGAGCGTATCCGAATTAACAATTGAGGAGTAGGGTGGGAATAGGGACTGGTTAGAAGGGGCTTTAGCCGATGAAGATGAATCTGCATAAGAGCTTGCAGGATTCAACCCAATGGCCACTAACATAATAACTAGCATTGTTACAAGAAGTTTTTTCACAGATAATTGCCTCCAAATACTAAATTTTAACAACTTCTATATGATAACACACAAAATAACCATCGTATATATATTTTTTGAAATTTTTACCTGATTGACATAAAATTTTGTTTTTCGGGATTTGATAAAAATCGCTACAGTTTGTCAAGGAATACCGCATTAAAGGAAGGAAACTATTCTACGACCCAAGTCCATGTCATTGTAAATACTCTGGCAACCCGTTGCGCTTCCGAACTGACTGGCGATCAAAGTCATGATGCGTAACCGGGTACGAAATACTAAATTTCAAAGAAAAACGGCCGCCCCACTTGGATACTTTCTCTAGCAGCCCTTTTTAACAAGGGGCGAGAGCGCTCCAAAGTAGAACGACCGTTACATTTAATTCCTAGGCGTGTGCTTACTTATTCATACCATCTAGGTGGTGTTAATTGGAGGAACCTGCTGTTTTGACTTCCTCCAGCATTTTATCGTTATACCCGAACATCCAGGTCAGGACAAAAGCTACTGCCATAGCAGCCACGTTCGCCAAGATATAAAGCGGAAGCTGGTGGTTCATGTAGAGCAATGTACCCGGAATGACCGTAATGGCCATACCTGTAGCCGCCAAATGGAAGAGCGAAGCGATAAACCCACCGACCGCCCCACCGATCAGCCCCATGACAAAAGGCTTCATATATCTCAGGTTAACACCGAAAATAGCCGGCTCCGTAATCCCCAGAAAAGCGGACAACGAGGAAGGAAGCGCTAACGCCTTCAGCTTGCTGTTCTTCGTTTTCAGTCCAACTGCCAAACAAGCCGCACCTTGGGCAGCCATAGCGCAAGTAATGATGGCGTTGAAGGCGTTTACGCCATTCTTTTCGAGCAGTTGAATTTCCAGAAAATTAAATATATGATGCACACCCGTAACGACAACAATTTGATGGAGAAAACCGATAACAATCCCTGCAATACCGAAAGGCAAATCCAGTACAAACGTCGTTCCTTGCAGTACCCACTCTTCAAAAGAATGGAAAACCGGACCGATGGCAAACAGCCCCAGTACAATCATGATCAACAGTGTTAAAAACGGTGTAAGAATCAAATCCAGCGCTTCGGGGACCCGTTTGCGCAGCGCACGCTCCAGCTTGGCTCCGATCAGGCCCACGAAGAAGGCTGGCAATACCGAGCCCTGATAGCCTACCACCGGAATGAAGCCGAACATCGTCAAGGGCTGGGCTGAGCCGTCCGCAACAGCATAGGCGTTGGGCAGCGCCTGATTCACCAGCATCAAACCGAGGACGATACCGAGCACCGGGCTACCGCCGAATACTCTAAAGGCTGACCACGCGACCAGCGCAGGTAGAAAAGCAAAAGCCGTATCCGTCAAAACTTGGGTAAACAATAGGAAATTCGGTGAAATATCCTGCGACGTCATGCCGAACAGGGCCAGAATTTGCGGCTGGGTAAGCAAGCCGCGCAAGCCCATGAACAGCCCCGTAGCAACCAGCACCGGAATGATCGGTACAAATACGTCGCCAAAGGTACGAATGGAGCGTTGGAAGACGTTGCCCTCCTTTTTCGCCTGGCTCTTCACTTCTTCTTTAGATGTTCCGGTTACTCCGAGCTTCTCGACTTCTTCAAAAATCCGATTGACCGTACCTGTACCAAAAATAATCTGATACTGACCCGAGTTGAAAAAAGCTCCTTTGACCTTGTCGATTTCTTCGACCTTTTTCTGATCAATCTTCTCCTTGTCATGCACCATAATCCGCAGACGTGTTGCACAGTGAGCAAAGGACGCAATATTGTCCTTCCCACCGATTGCTTGGATCACTTCTTTGGCTATTTCCCGGTTCTCCGCCATGATGTTCATCCTTTAGTTCATTCCGTCATGTTATTGATGATTAACGATCCACTTGATGATGTTGAATATTCATGTAAAATCCCATTTTACCGCTTGGAAGAGAGCCTCTCCCTTGTCGGCAAAAAAGCGTATTTCGTCACTCTCTGGGTGCGGAAAAATACGACTGGTGAACACCTCTTCCCCATCATTGACGAAAATTTCCACCGAAGACGTATCCACGAACAGATGCAGCTTGATATGGTCCCCATTCATGGCGCACTGTCTTATCTCACCATACGAAGCAGCGACAGGCTCACCCGATTGCGAACGATCCAGCACAAGCTTGCGGCTGACGGCATCATATCGGATCACCGTTTTCTCGGTCGCACTTGCGCGGAATTCAATACCGCACGCCTTGGCGCTCAAAAGATCATACTCACAAATCAGCTCATAGGCTGTTCCCTTGAAGCCCGTATAGGTTTTGCTCTCTGACGTTAACGTGTCAGCCACCCGATCCTCACGCTTTCTACGCAGCGTAGTTAGCTCAGGTATCGGCCTTTGTATGAGTTTACCCTCATGAAGCGTAAGCTCCCTCGGCAGCGTCAGGCAATGCGCCCATCCGTTCGGATCTGTCGGACAATCAATATCCGGTAATCCCATCCACGCCACCATAATACGCCGCCCCTGCGGGTCAACCATTGTCTGCGGAGCATAAAAGTCAAAGCCACGGTCCAGCTCGCGGAATGCTCCGTGCTCCAATATCCTGGTCCCGGTATCCAGCGGCTTGCCGATCACGTAACCCGACTGATAAATATTGTGATACTCATCTCCGGAAGGCTCCAGGCCCTGAGGAGAAAATACCAATACACCCGAGCCGTCCAGTTCAAAATAATCCGGGCATTCCCACATGTATCCAAATGTCTCCAGTCCTGTGCGCAGTTCACCCTCAAACTGCCACGTATGGAGGTCCGTTGACCGATAAAGGACGGCGCAGCCTGTTGCATTCGCTCTTTGGGCACCAATCACACAGTAAAAGCTGTCCCCGTCCTTCCACAGCTTGGGATCACGAAAATGATCCGTATAGCCTTCCGGCACGTTTGGAATAACGGGATGCTCCCATTTTGTAATGAGACCGCTCTCATCCATAACGGCCATACATTGATAAGGATGTCTGATCCAGTCCCCGTCACGTGTATTTCCCGTATATAGCATATACAGCTTGCCCTCATGCTCCATCGCGCTGCCTGAATAAGCACCATGTGAATCAAAGTAATCGCCCGGTGCGATTCCGATGCCTGCGTCGTCCCATGTGACCAAATCTCTGGACTTCAAATGATACCAGTATTTCATTCCATGATCGGTTCCAAATGGGAACCACTGAAAGAACAAATGGTATTCACCCTGATAATACGAAAAGCCATTCGGATCATTGAGCAAGCCTGTCGATGGCTGAATATGAAACTCCTGCCGCCAATGACATTGCTCCACCTGTTTCTCCAAGCTGGCTATTTCACCCGGCTCTGCCTGCTCAATCAGTCGATACTTTTGTTCTTTTGTCATTTTCATAGGTGTACCTCATTCTTATTAAAACTTTTACCTCAGGAACCGGTTCCAATTGAATCAAAAAATAATATACAGGAACCGGTTCCCGTACAATTAAAAAAATATATTCATCCATGGGATTGCAACCGATTCCACTTGTGCACAGCACTATGGAACCGGTTTCGTAGAAATTATAATCCACCTGTTCAGCGTTTGTCAACGCTTTCTCTCTCTCTAAGAGAATAATTCATAACAGTCACTTTCTCTACTGGCTTGTGTTCTACCAGCCTTACAATATTTTGCGCCGCTACGCGTCCTGCTTCCATGTAAGGATATTGCACGGTTGTTAGCGCAGGATGAACCACCTCCGTAATATCGTATCCCCCGAAGCCAGTCACTGACAATTCCGACGGAATGGCAATTCCTCTGGAATACGCCGCGTTGATCACGCCAAGCGCAATATTATCCGTAGCACACACCATTAACGACGGCTTAAATCCATCTAAAATCGCAGACGCAGCCACTCGTGCATCGGACATTTTAAAACCGGTTTCATAGTATCTGATATCGTACCCGGCGGATCGCTCCAGTTGCTTCACATCGTCCCTATGAGCTTGATCGGGCAATGCATCCCGAACAGCCTGCTTAAAGCCCTCCTTGCGCCGCACACCGACAGCAACATCCTTTTCCGTAACGCCGACGTAGGCAATTTCACGGTGGCCCTGTGATAGAACATATGCGCCGATATCATATCCCGCCCGGTAGTCATCATGGATAAGGCTGTGAAGCTGCGTGTGCTGCTGCCCTACCAGCAAAACCGGAATCGCAATGTCGCGGATCGCGGTCAGATGCTCATCGGTAATTTCAGCAGCCAGTAAAATAATACCGGAAATCTTTTGCCGACCCAGCTCGTAAATGGCTTCGATTTCACGCTTCACATCCTGACTCGTATTCGAGATCAGCATCTGATAATGCTGGGCCCGCAGCTCTTCATCTATACCCATCAGCGTATGGGATGTGGCAAAGGAATCCAGACGCGGCACAACGGTTCCGATAATGTTAGTTCGCTTTGCTTTCAGGCTCTGGGCAAAGGTATTAGGCACATAACCCGTGGCCTTGACCACCTTTTCAATTTTACGTCTCGTATCCACGCTGACAGCCCCGCCGTTCAAAAAACGGGATACCGTGCTCTTGGCCACGCCAGCCATTTGGGCTATATCTGCAATCGTCTTATTCATGAGGTCCCCCGGATTGTCTTCATTTTCACAAGCTTCCAAAACGTCTCTTTTATCATACCCTATAATACCATATGGCGGGGTTGGAATGCTGTGGCTCCAGACCCATCAAGGACAAAAAACACCGCTCCTTTCATGGAAGAAAGGAACGGCGTATCTTGGAAATAGAGTTTAAAAATCAAAGTTATCCGGATCGGGACCTACCCGATAATTCGCATTTAACGCCTGAATTCGATCCATATCCTCTTGCGTCAATTCAAAATCAAAAATGTCGGCATTTTCGACAATCCGATGCGCCTTGGTAGACTTGGGAATGGTGACAACTCCCTGCTGCACATCCCAGCGCAAAATCACTTGCGCCACCGATTTGCCATACTTGGTCGCTATGTCTTGCAGTACCGCATGATCAAGCAATTGGCCTTGCATTAACGGGGACCAAGCTTCCATTTGAATGTTGTGCTTTTGACAGAATTGCAGCAGCTCGGCTTGTGTTAATTGTGGATGAAACTCTACCTGATTCACCATTGGTGTGATCTCTGCATCCTTCATAAGGTCTTCCAAATGATGAATCTGGAAGTTGCTGACTCCGATAGCCTTGATCCGCCCTTCTTTATATAAGGACTCCAAAGCTCTCCAGGCTTCTTTATACTTGCCTTGAACCGGCCAATGAATCAGATACAGATCCAGATAGTCCAGACCCAGCTTGTCCAGGCTTACTTGATAGGCTGCCCGTGTCTCTTCATACCCCAGATCGGCATTCCACACTTTGGACGTTACGAATAGGTCTTCTCTGGACAGATTATTTTCCTGAAGAGCTTCCCGGATGGCTTGTCCTACACTATTTTCGTTAGCGTAGGCTGCGGCTGTATCTATACTGCGATAACCATGCTTCACAGCCGCCTTGATGGCATCGACCAGCTCTGAGCCTTCCTCCACCTTAAATACCCCGATTCCGAACCAAGGCATGTGAACTCCGTTGTGCAATGTTGTTGTGCTTTGTAGGTTTTGAGTCATTGTTTATCTTCCTTCCTAAATTATCTACTATATAAGCTGAACTAAAAGTTTCTTATCGTGCTACTACGCAGTCGGATGGTGCTTCCCATCGCCACCGCCCCCGGATTTCTTAAATAAAGCCTAGGTTTAAGGTAGAAATCCGGGGACAAAATCTTTTCATAAATATTCCATTTAAGCAGTAGCCGTATCCCTTTTTTCTAGCGTGCGACTCCAGCCTGTAAGTAGAACCGCAGCGAAAACCATCATCGCCCCGATCCAGGTCGTATGAATAAGACCCCAGGAATCAGTCACCCTTCCACCCACGTATGCTCCAATGGCTATCCCGGCGTTGAAGGCTGCAATATTGACGGCGGAAGCGACATCTACGGCTTTGGGGGCAAAGCGTTCGGCCAACATCACCACATATACCTGTAGACCAGGCACGTTCATAAATGCAAGCAATCCCATAAAAAAGATCGTAATCAGTCCGGCGGTTTTAAAAGGAGCCGTGAACAACAGAACGAGCAGGACAATTGCTTGAATTAGGAACATGTAAAATAAAGCCGAAAGCGGCTTGCGGTTCGCAGCTTTTCCACCCACAACATTCCCAATAGCAATCGCGATTCCATACAGCAAAAGAATGAACGTTACCGTACTCTGCTTAAATCCGGTTATGTCGTGAAGCAATGGAGATAAATAAGTAAACACCACAAACGTGCCTCCATACCCCAAGGCTGTAATGATAAATGCAAGCAGCAAGCGGCCATTGGTAACCAGTGTGACTTGCTCGCGGAAAGGGGTTCTGTTCCCTTTGCGCAGCGTAGATGGCAGCAAAATCAGATTCGCAATGAGTGCCACCACACCGACGATCACAATCGCCATGAAGGCCGCTCGCCAGCCCCATTGCTGCCCGATAAAGGTTCCCAAGGGTACACCCGTGACCGTGGCTACGGTCAGCCCGGAGAACATAATGGAAATGGCACTGGCTCGGCGGTCATTGGGTACAAGATCGGCTGCGATGGTGGAGCCAATGGACATGAACACCCCATGGGAGAATGCCGAGATCACACGTGCAATCAGCAGCATAACAATTCCACCGGAATACGCTGCGAGGCTGTTGCCTGCAATAAATACAATCATGATCCACAGCAGCAGCGTTTTACGGGGAACACTGGATGTTAACGAGGTCAAAACGGGAGCCCCGATGGTTACTCCTAAGGCATACAACGTGACGGTTAAGGCGGACATGGTTACAGATATGTGCAAGTCCTCAGCGATCAGGGGAAGCAGTCCCACGCTGATGAACTCTGTTGTCCCAATGGCAAAGGCGCTTACGGCTAAAGCCAGTAATGGCCAAATGCTTCTTTTTGAGTCTGACGACATGTGTTTCACTCCTAATCTATAGAAATCTTCGACCAGCAGATGTTATTATGAGTTATTCAAGCAAGTATGAACAGTACGTACTTTTTAGTGATATAGGTACCAAAAAGTACCCTAAACAAGGTGAAACACACGGAGGGATCGACATTGGGTCAGAAAAAATACAACATCTCGGTTGAGGCGACTTTAGAGGTTATCGGTGGGAAGTGGAAGTGTGTGATCCTGTGTCATTTGACACATGGGAAAATGCGGACAAGCGAATTGAAACGCATCATGCCTTCGATTACACAAAAAATGCTGACGCAGCAGCTTCGGGAATTAGAGGAGGACGGCATCGTCAATCGAATTAGCTACAATCAGGTGCCTCCCAAAGTAGAGTACGAGCTTAGTGAATATGGATGTAGTCTGAAGAGCATTTTGGATTCTCTGTGTGCTTGGGGAGAAAAGCATATTATTAAGGAGTACGGGGATAAATCCGTTGTATTAGAGGATAACATTCTGAACCAGCTGTAAAAAAGATTACACCCCTTCCTTCTTCCTAAGTCCTTGTACCCTTGATGGAACTTTGTACAATAATTTACAATGTAAAAAGTTTCACATACTCTACTTTGGGAAGAAGGATCATGCACAATGAAAAAAAACTGGAGAGTTTGCTTGTCCAGCATGTTTGCTATTTTCCTGGTTGTGTCGGCAACCGGATGTAATGCTCAGCCCGCCACTTCCAAATCTACGAATACTTTGTCTTCACCGACTGGTAGCGCCGCCCATGCGGTTGTTCAGAAAAGTCCACACTGGTCTTATGAAGGAGATCAGGGACCGGAGCATTGGGGAGAGCTGGAAAAGGATTTTGCCGCTTGTGGTAACGGCCACGAACAATCCCCTGTCAACATAGAACATTCTCGAATGGAAGCCTGGCAAACGCAGCAGCCGATACAGGTTCACTACACCAATACGAAAGTATCCATCCTGAATAATGGACACACCGTTCAAATCAATGCAGCCAGCCCCGGTAATAATATTGTACTGGACGGTACTAAATTCACTTTAAAGCAGTTTCACTTCCATCATCCCAGTGAACACCAAATAGATGGTAAAAATGCCGATATGGAGCTTCATTTTGTTCATCAGGGTGACAACGGCAGCACCGCCGTCTTAGGAGTACTCATTCAAGGCGGCAAGGAGAATAAGGCTTTCAGCCGTATTTGGTCCAAACTGCCAAAAGATGTTTCTCAGGAAGAGGCTCTGGAGGGAGAACTGAATCTCGCTATTCTTCTGCCGAAGGACCTGCACTCGATTCGCTATAACGGTTCTCTGACCACTCCACCTTGCACAGAGCATGTGAACTGGACCGTGCTGGAACAGCCTATCGAGATGTCAGCAGACCAAATCAGCCGGTTCGCTGCCCTTTTTCCCGATAACCATCGCCCTGTACAACAACTGGGAGCACGTGAACTGACTACCGATAAATAATGAAATAAGTACCCCACGACAGCTAACAGAAACTCTGCCGCCGCTGATAGTAAAATAACCAAGAAGCCCCTCTGTCCATAAGATAAACAGGGAGCTTCTTGGTTATTTTAGTGGTTGCCCTTCTTTACAAATGAACCAGTTCCTCCACCTTTACTGGCTGGCCCGTACGGATGGAGCGATTGGCGGCAATGCCCGTTAAAATAGACCAAGCTCCATCTATATGTGAGGCTGCGCGATGGAACCGATCATCTGCCGGCTGATCAAAAATATCCCGCAGCATGACTGGATCACCACCGCCATGACCACCCACGCCTTCCTCTACCTCTACCTCATAAGGTGCTGCAAAGTGGGGATAGATCGTGATGGTTTTTTCTTTTAACGCCCCCTCGTCTGCCTTACTGCCCCCGGAATTAACGTAGGATTGCTCGGATACCCGTACCTCCATCCGACCCTTGGTGCCGTTGAACACGATGATAAAGCCCTCCCAAGGCATGTAAGCATTCAGCGAGTAGTTCATGACTGTCTTGTTCTTGTACTTCACCATGACACTCAGCGTGTCCTCAATGCTAATATTGTCGCCAAATACGCTTTGATCCCGCACATAGCCATCCTCATGCTCGGCATCCAGATACATGCTTTTCAGGTGCTCGTTACGGTCCAGATGCAACGCAAACGGGTCATTTTCCGCTGCCTTGCTGCCGTAAGCCCGTTGATAGAACTCAGTCACACCACGCTGTTCCGCATTTTCCCGGCCATAAAATTTCAGATCGCCCATCGCATATACCGTCTCCGGCTTCGAGCCGAGCCAAAAGTTCATCAGATCAAAATGATGCGTCGATTTATGCACCAACAGACCGCCACTATTGCGCTTATCCCGGTGCCAGCGTCGGAAATAATCCGCACCGTGCTGTGTGTTCAGCAGCCATTCGAAATTGACCGACAAGATATTACCAAGCGTCCCGTCCATAATAATCTCGCGGATTTTCGTATTATGCGGCGCATAGCGGTAGTTAAAGGTGACGCGTAGCTTGCGTCCCGTGCGATCTATGGCGTCCAAAATATCCTGGCATTTATCCTCATCCACCGTCATCGGCTTCTCGGAAATAACATCACAGCCCAGCTCCATCGCCCGGATAATATACTGATGATGCACACGGTCAATGGTCGTGACGATGACGATATCCGGCTTCGTTTCTGCAATCATTCGTTCAAATTCATGGGCTTTATAGGTCTGAATCGGCTCATGATCGTATTTCTCCTGCAACAGCCGGTTGGCATAGTCCATTCTCGTCTGATTGACGTCACAGAACGCGATCAGCTCCGAGGTATCCTTGAAAACGGTAACAACTTCACCGTAAAAAAATTCGGCTCTTCCTCCAGTACCTACAAGTGCATATTTGATTTTAGCCAATTGGCTCACACCCTTTGCATGAATTACTTTTATTTTATAGTATAAGAAAGAGCGAATTCTTCGCATTTATTGTGAATTTGTCCTTAAAGTATACATATATTATCCATTTTAATTTTCTCGTAAAGGGGACCGTTGATGTGATCGCCACACCCCGTTTTTCCATCGAGCAAGCGCTACGGACAGAGCCGTTCAGCATGTCCGCTGACCATGTTCACCAAGCACATGAAATCTATTATCTGCTGGCAGGAGAGCGCTACTATTACATTAATCAGCGGGTATACGCTCTACAGAAGGGCGATCTGATCTGGATCAGCAAACACGATTTTCATCGCACGAGTAACAAGGGCAACGGTAGCCATGAGCGAATTCTGATCAATTTTGATGAAGCGTTTGTTGCCATGTCGATGCCTGACACCCCGTCCAGCGATCAGAAGCAGCCCCTCCTGCCGGAGAAAAGCTTTCTGCTTCGCCCTTCGGCGGAGGAACAGCGCGATCTGGAGCATCTGTTCCAGCAAATGCTGGATGAGTACCATCAAGACCATGCATACCGCCATATGTATCTCCAAAGCTTGCTGCTCCAGCTGCTTATCCGAATTGGCCGCATACAATCCTCCACCCCCGACACCATTGCGCCGGAACGCAGCGAGAAGCAGCAGCGAGTGTATGCGGTCATCGAATACCTGCATGCCCATTATGCGGAGAGGCTGACCCTGGATCAACTGGCACGGCATTTTTATATCAGCAGTACGTATTTGTGCCGGATTTTCAAGCAGACCACAGGCTTTACCCTAGTAGAGTATCTTCAGGATGTCCGGGTTCAGCAAGCACGAGCGTATCTGAGAGAAACGAGCTGGAAAGTGACCGCCATTGCTGAAAAAACGGGCTTTGACAGCATCGCTCACTTTGGCCGTGTGTTCAAGCAATTAACTGGACATACCCCGTTACAGTATCGAAAAGAACAGAAAAAGGAGCAGGGAGACGCCCCTACCCCTTGATACCCGTCAAGGTAATACCTTCGATAATTTGTTTTTGAGCAATCATATAGACGAGCAGCACCGGAACCGTGAATTTCTCTGGTGTATTGAGATAGATAAGCAGGAGGTTATTTTCGCTTTAAGAAATTTTTTGTAGCTTGGTAAGCGAATAAGTGCGGCCACCGTCTGAAGTATAATGATAATTAAATGGACTTAAGAACTCACAAACTTGGAATGTGTCCAAATTAATAACGATGTAATTAGGACCATACGAAAAATCGGTATGCTCTGTTCCAAAGGTTCTCGGAGTTTTAAGACCAGAAAGATCGAAGTAATCCATAATGTGCGTTACATCTCCCTCTACATTACGATAATAGCTGTTCATATAGAGCCATGATCCCTTACTGATATCAATCAGTAAGGCATTTGGAGCGAAATAGGGTAAACTACTGGAGAATGACCCCAAATATACACCCTTTACTTCAGCTACTGACATGCTCATATCTCTAGCTGAATACCCATTTGGGGTATACCATGTTTCGTGATTTTCCCATTTGAGTTCTGCCAAGATATTATCTCCGTTACTGCGGATTGTTGAAAGATTATAATACAAGACGACTCTGGAAAGGTCGGCTGTACAATTGATAATGGAAGAAGCACCTGATGGATTTGAAGCATTCCACATCAATTTATAGTTACCTCTTTCTTCACCTGTTGCAGAACCAATTACAATCGCATATTTCCCTGCCGGGATATTAACGTATGAGTGACCTCCGTTTGCTTTAACACCCCATCCAGTAGAACTGCCTAACGAGCCGTTGGCATTGACATTGTACAGAATAGCCAACAAATTTGTATTGCTGGAATCCAGCTTTAGAAATGAAAGCTGCTTTGCAGTGAGAGAAACCACATAACTATCAAATGATTCACTAAGAGTGCCATCTCCTACAAATACAGGTTCGGAGATACCCCATGCGCTTTGCGGTTTAACGGTTCTGCTCTGGGTAGAATCTGTGGAAATCTTTTTTGCTTCGTTCGGAGATATTTCATCTAGATTGTCAAATTTTTGAGTATCCATGGCAGAATACGATATAGCGGGCATGGATTGAATTTCTGCATTTTTCGCCTCTTCCTTAGCCACTTGCGGTGTTGTTTCATTGGCCGCGAAAGAGGGAACTGCTAAAACACCGTACATGAGCAGTATGGCCAAAATATAACTAACGCTTTTTTTGACAAATTTCATATTGTACTCCTTTCGTAGTTTTGAATATGAGTCAATCGTTTCTTCTGTTATGTCCAGATTATCAAACAGTACAGAAGAATTTTCAAGGGGCTGGCGTAGATAGTATGTTGATGACGTAAACAGCATGAAATACGAATAAATTTCCGTTTTACAAGAAGGCATACTGTATTCATAATATTCACTGCAATACATCATCTGAGTACACCTCAAGCAGGTTATTAATATAATTTCTGCTCACGGGAAGATGGGTAATCTCATGACCATTGAGAATATCCACGGAATATGGATAAGTTATTTTTACTCTGTAGATTTTAGATTTTGCAATCACATATGACCTATGTATCTGGATGAAATTCTCACAGCCTAATAACTGCATCACTTTATTTAATGTTCCTCTAAGATAGATTTCCTCTTTTGTTGTATGATAGATTATTGTATGATTATTCACTTCTACAAAAGCTATATCACTTTGACGAACCATATTTATCGTGGACTCTGCAATAATAGTAAATACTCGTTCCGGTTTTTTTCGCTTCACTACCCTATCCAGAAATAGCGAAAGTCGCTTCTCGTCAATAGGTTTTTTCAAGAAGCCCATGGCTTCAACTAAATATCCGTCAATAGCACGAGCAGAATCAACTGTAACAAAAATGATAGGTACCCGATTCCCCATTTTCCGAATATGCTTTGCTGTAGCCAACCCATCAATATCTTCTTCACTACTTAGCGAAATATCGAGCAAAACTACGTCTATATCTATGTGAGCATTAAGATATTGAACTAATTTCTGGGACGAATAAAAATCAGTACATTGCAACTCTATATTTTTATTTAGAGCCCACCGAGATATAGACGCTTTTAACGCATCGCCCCAACAACATTCGTCTTCACAAATTACGACTTTCACGGCATACCACTCCTTCATTTGCACAGTTAAGATACAAGTGATTTAAGGAATTCAGAGCGCCTCGATGAAGCTTTTGTCACCTCGACAACAACAACTTCTACTTGGACGACCCGAATTCCTTGCTTATTTTCAAGGCGAAATTATGACTTTTTAAGGGGTAATTAATCAGAACCTGGCAAACACATATAGCAATGGCAACAGCGAAAAACATACAGACCCAGAGACTGGGGGCTAATAAATAGGTAGCCCCACAGCGCTTGATACTTGTTCTGCATCTTGTCACCTTCCTCCCCGGTCACGGCCTTATTCCGTGCCTACTTGACCGCCTTGGATATGATCTGATTCAGCTTCTCAATCGTTGCCGCCGCATCCTGCTTGCCCAAGAACATCAGGTCAATCGTTTTCGTGATATCTGAGTTTAATCCCGGTATCTGTGCGTCGTAGGCCAGTGCAGAGCCATGCGCATGCCCTTTGTCACGTCCTTCGGTCAAATAGCTGGAATGCTCAATCGTCGCCGTTTTCATAATGCTCTCATCTGCGGCGGCAAGCGTACCCATGGCATTCCCACCTTCAACCAGTCGCGCCACCTGCCCCTTCACGGAGACGTAGAATGCAGCCAGCTTCATGGCCTCTTGCAGATGCGGGCTGTTTTTGTTTACGGCTACGTAAGCAACCGGAATGGCGACAGGTTCATTTTTGCCTGTGTTGGAGGGCCAGTAAATATAATCAAAGTCGAGGCTTTTATTTGGACTGAACAGAGGCTCCAGCCATCTTCCCGCCGCCAGCATACCGACCTGGTTGGACATGAACATGGCGTCAGCCCCCTGCCCCTTGGGAAGCGAGCCGAGATATACCGCATTTCCCTTGTTCACCATATCGTACATGAAGCGGAAGGCTTCCTTGCCCTTTTCATTGTGATCCAGTACATACTTGCCTTGTTCATCAAAAATCCGACCGCCATTCGACCACACCCATGAATACCAGTGAGCCCACCCGTTTTCTGCAATATAGCCCTGCTTTCCGGCAGATTTCAGCTTCGATGTGACTTCCTCAAAAGCGTCCCAGTTCCACTTGCCCTCGTCATAATATTCCTGCGGTGTCTTCATACCGGCATCCTTAAAGACCTTTTTGTTGTAATACATCACCATCGGATTGGAGTCAGGAGTGACCCCGTAGATTTCCCCATCACGCTTCGCCGGACCCCACAAGCCTTCCGGGAAATCCTCGGCTTTTACATTACTGGCATCACTTTTTAAAAATTCACCCAACGGCTGCACCTGCTTCGCTCCAATTAAACGTGCAATCGTCGGCTCATACGAATAAAATACATCCGGCCCGCGACTTCCCTGAAGCTGTGTCAGCAGCTTTTGCTCATATTGGTCGCCCGGTACAGGCACCAGCTTAACCTCAATATTCGGGTTTTCCTTTTCGAATAAATCCAGTGCACGCTGGTACACCTTCACCTCCGCAGGATTCCCCCAGACTTGCATGATCATCGGGAATTTTCTCCCATCCGTGTTTTCCAGCTTGGGAGAGGTAGTGCATGCCGCTGCAAGTAACAACAGAACGATGAGAAAAAAACCAATTTTTATCCAGCTCATGTAATTGTCCATCTTAACCGCCTCCTGTAGCTTCGCATAGTTGTATGACATACTGACATGAAGCGCTTACAAAAATTCTCTTATCATCATATGTAAAAGAGGGAGACGCGATATCCCCCTTTTTCATGTATAAATAAAAATTTTACGTTTACTTAAAGTGGTAACACAAAGTAAATGGTCAGGACGGGTTCCAAAAAACAAAAAAACGTCTGTTTGTCCAGACGTCCCTTTTGCTCACTTCAGTTTTCTTTTCTTACAGCTCAATTCGATAGCATCTTTTCAAAAATATTATAGCCGCCCGTTTCACCTATATAGGTATAGCCGCATTGTCTGTAAAACTGACTAAGCTTGTCATTCCCCGCAATACAGTCTAATCGGATTCGATCCTTGCCTGTGAAATGAATTCCTTTTTCAATCCATTGCACCAGTTCACGACCTAGTCCCTTCCCGGTTCTATCCCGATCCACAACCAGGCGATGCAAATATACTGAGGTTCCTCCGTCGGAATCAGCAGCATCTAGCCCCCACAGCTTATGATCCCATGCACTGGGTTGCTGTTGCAGAATCATGGAGCCTGTCAAGAGGTGCCCCTCTGATGTTCGAAAAATGATCACTTCTCCGCGCGAAATGGCGCCTTCCAGATTATGATCATCCTTCCCTTTTAACAACTTGCCCCATTGAGTCGAGCCCTTGCTGTGCAGCCATCTGGCAGTCTGTAAAATTAACTCCTGCACCTCAGCCTGATCCTCAGCGCCTGCCTGAAACGCGCGTATTTCCGGATTCACGAATGGATCGACAATTTGTAGTGTTGTCATGCTGCACCCCAACTCTCTTATATCAGTATGTATGAAAACTATATCATAAAGACTCGTTTTGCCCATACCTAGTTCACGTATAACTTCGGCTACGGTAATCTCTCTGGATTTCCACTTATCGTACGCTCACATAAATCCCGGCCCCAATTATCTGTCTCTTAGACCTTCCAAACTTCACCCATTCTTTTTTAGCAACAGCGATCCCTTACGCTTGGCGGACACGGTTCTTTTTCCGTTCCTTTTTTCGGCTGCCCATGCCAGCATACTAGGGAAAAGATCCTCCAGCAGCTTCCCCATATCGCCTATATCCTTCACGAATTTTCAGTGGCTTCTTCAAGTCAATTTCAAATAGTTCCAAAAAAAATCAAAATTATATTATTTTCGCTAATAAAAGAACATTGATTCTATAATTTGGTTGTTATATAGATTTTGATAACTCCCTACCTTATATATGCGTATATGAACAACATAAGGGAGGAAATTTCCGATGGGTGCTATTGAAGATTATCGACGTGAGCTTTACAGAATTGCTTGGCGAATGCAGTATCGTACAAAACGCAATCGGAAACGTGAAATTTCTTTAGAATCCAAGCCTAATCTCTTTCAATCCTCTTTTTCCGAAGAGTCTGATAACAAAATAACGATGCAATCATATATTAATAGATTAAGGTCTGAGGTAGGCAAAAAGGTCATCCATGAAATTTACATAAACGATAAAACCGAAGTCCAAGTTGCCAAGGAACTCCATATTACACAACAGGCGGTGAACAAATGGAAAAAGAAGGCGCTTCACGATTTATGTCAGATGATGAGTTTATGAAATTAGTAGCACTTGCCCAAACCAAATCCGATGTAGAGGCCATGAATGCAATTTTTCAATATTTCGATCCAGATATTAAGAGATTAAGTAAATTTATCCGTATGCCAAAAGAGGATGCCATCCAGAGTATGAAAACCGAACTTCTTGAGTTTATCATGAAGAAATAAAAAGTCCTTAGCGATAAGCTGCTTCCGGTTACCTACCGGGGCAGCTTATTTAGATTTTGCTAGGGTCGAGGTTGGAATATACTCCTCAACTCTTCTCGCATGGAGGGGAATTTTCTTGATCCAGAAAAAAATTCGTGTTCAGGTTGTGTAGTTACAGCCCCCAACTCCTATATAAGTGTAGGGGATAATCGAGCAAAGTACATGAATTAGAGGAAATTTATGTATTCGCAATTTTCACGATTTGGTTGTAATTCACAGCCTTAAATCACCTACATAAGTGAAGGAGAATTGAAGACTGATATCAAAAGAATGTGGAGCCATTTGGATGTCAGCGACTCCATCAATTCAAGTTCATTCTCAACACACCTAATTCAATCAACTAGGCTGCGGGGTACAGCTTAGTTTGATTCCTACCCTATCTCTTAATTAAATCTATTAAAATTGGAGGAATTTTATCATGGCTGATGTTCGTGAATATACTGAAAGAATTAGTGTTAGTGCCTCTGAACTTAACCTAATGGTTCGAGCACAACAAATTACCGTGGATGCCGTTAAACGGAAAGAAAGCGAAAGCTGGATTAGAAAACAACTCAGTACCATCGCTGGTGAAGCGAGTACCATATTTGCTCTTGCCTTTGCTACAAGAACTGCTGCTGGTGTAGCATTGGGATTGGGTTCTCTTATTGCTGGCTCACTAGCAACTAACTATTTCCTCAACTCTATCACCGCTGGTCTGAACGGGACTTCGCGACACGCTAGCTGGTTTAATGTGAACACCAACAAATACAAACGTATTGAATTTGAAGCTGCTTTTGTAGAGTACTCCAACGCTGGAGGTACAACACGTTACATCACTCAAGCTGGTTCTATTTACCGCATGCAACGGCTCGATGGAACTTGGATTTACGCTTCTTAATCATCAATAGTAGTACAACAAAAAAACCGCACTAATTGTGCGGTTTTTTTGTTAAATTAAAACGTAAACAATTGTACCAACTACAGATATGGCCATCATCAATAGTGAAATAATATGTTTTTGTGAACTTCGAATATATTTCCATTGGAGGATAGATCGAACACCGAACACTAGAATAAGTAATACGCCAATCCAAACATATTTATAAGGATCTTTAACAAAAAGAACTGACAAAATTACCACAATACCCCCAATCACAACGAACCACCTGTATGGGATAAAACCATCCGTGTCTGATATCTTCTCATCTGTTTTGCTGATAATTTTATCCAGAGCAAATTGAATCACAGCAGCAATAAATAATACAAGAGCAAAAGTCATTGGTATCACCTTCTTTTTCCATTTGTTCAACTATACTATACCAATACAAATTTTTCATGCATCAATAAACATATGATCCAATCTTTTCCGGTTCGAGGCTTTCTTTTTTGTATTGAACAACGTAGCTGTCATGAAGTGCAAACATGTGGACCTATACTGAAAGACAGAATTTTGTAGGCTTGTTGCAAAATCTTGTCGATAATCCTAGACAGTTCACCCGATTCAAAGTAGTATCGACAATCTGGATGGAGTGTCATGAAGGCCCGACAATGGGGTACTACACTTACTATACGACAGTTTCCTATGATGTAGCCTAAGTAGTAAGCATAAAAAAAAGGGCGGATTAATTCCGCCCTCAGATTGTCGAGAAACCCAGGTCATTTTAAGACCTTGGGTTTCTTTGTATGTTCTAGCCTATGCGAAATCGGGAAACCGAGGGGGTTACCCCTGCTTTTCCAGGCGATCCAGATGGATCGCCATCTTCTTCATGTTCTGGACAGCCGCCGTCATCAGTGCTTGCTCCCTAACGTTTGGGAGTCCGCGCAAACGGCAATAGCGAAATCCATGGAGCTGTTTAGCATCCGCGAAGCTTCGCTCTATCGTCTCTTTTCGTTTGCGATACAACTGCTTGCCAGATTTACTGAGTCGGTTGTTCCGCACCCATTCCTTGCTGTCCTCCCAAACATGTCGGGTCACCACCTTTCGGTGGTTTTGGGATTGCGTGCATTGACCTAGCAAAGGACAGGTCTTGCACTGCTCTGAATTGGAAGCGTATTGCCGGTATCCCTTGCGGTCTGTCGTCCGGTAATTTAATTCGTGACTCGCCGGACAAATATAGAGATTACGCTCAGCATCAAAGGTAAACTTCCACTTTGGAAACAATCCTTGCTTGGGATGAAACCTGCGGTGAGCAATGACGGCAAAAATCTTTCGGCTTTGTAGTCCTCGGCAAATCGGTGTAGTTAAATAACCCGAATCTAAGGCTACGGCTTCGACCTTAAATTTAAAACGTTCTTGCTGACGGTCCAAACGCGACAAATAAGGCACGGAATCATGGACATTTCCGGGCGTGACATGCACATCGGTAATGAGATTGTATTTGGTATCCACCGTGCGGTGATCCAGATAAAAGAAGCCCTCCGGTTTGCCATCCCGAATCATATATCCGCTGTCTGGATCGGTCTTGCTCACTTTTATTTCTTTCTCCTCGTTCACTTCCTCTCTGGGTTTCAGGGCTTTTTTCCATGCTCTTTCCGGTCTTCGGCTACGGCGGTGTTGAGCTCGTCCACGTAATCCTTGATATTTTGCAGGACTTGCTGTTTGGTGTACTGGTGTTTATTTGCATTGGCTTTCACGTGGGTGGAGTCAGTCATCAGAACACGCCCACCTACCATTCGGTGTGAAATCGCTTGGAGAACAATCTCATCGAAAATATCCTGAAAGATATTCGTATCTTTAAATCGGGTTCGCCGATTCCAGCTAATCGTGGTGTGGTCTGGAACTTTGTCGGTCAATCCCAGTCCCAGAAACCAGCGATAGGCCAAGTTGGTCTGGATTTCGCGCTCCAATTGGCGTTTAGCTATGCCTTTCTAGATTATCGCACATAGACATTATGAATATCGTATTATACCTTCTAAATCTGGTCCTCAGCTTTTAATCTTCGCTCCGTAGGTGGGTTAAGCGCGAGAGTGCCTAAACCGTGACACCTAAATCGGCTTAGACACTCTCGTATCGGCCCAATTATATACCCTATGGTAACATTTAAATTACGGCCTTTCACTTCTCTTAATTTTGCAGAACGAGCCCATAATTTATACCGTCTGGACAGCAGGCACAATTCGGTACAATCCCGCAGTATCTCCAGTGGCAGGCTGTACTTCCTGTATACCCCAACCAAACGACAGCACCTGCTCCAGCCGAGCATACTCGGCCTTCGTCAGCTCGGATGTAACGGCTTCGCTTCCTTCCACCAGTGACAGGTCAGGCTCACGCCCAAACGCAGCGGCAATCCAAGAACGAATACCCCGTATCGTGTTGTATTTGATCTGATATCCGTCCGTTACCGCGCTTGCAAAAATCTCCGGCTCTTTGGACGCCAGCCCGGTGGCAAGCTCTGCATAATCAAAATCGGACTGTCCGTCCGACGGCAGTTCGTTGAGCTGCACCCGACGGATTAGCTCCTCATCCGACCAGCCTAATGCGCGTAAAGATTCCAGCATGAGCGCGTCCCATTGGGAAATACGTACTCTTTTCGTCGATTCAGTCATTGTTTCTCGCCTCCTTGTTGATCACGCACATCGTACACCAGTCTTAACCTAACGGTTAACCGAGTACGCTACATAATGGCCAGGGCTGATTTCCCGCAGCTCAGTGGCACTCTCGCCGTCCTTATCCCATGCCAAAGAACCGTCTGGTTGGGCAAATCCCGCCCCAAAACCGTCCCGCTCTCCGGCTGCTCTCGGATCAGGCACCGGGATAGAGGACAGTAGCGCCTGTGTATACGGATGGGCTGGCTGCTCATACAGCTCATCTGCATCGGCTACCTCCACTAATCGTCCATGGTACATCACACCAATCCGGTCTGAAATATGCCGCACCATCGACAAATCATGGGCGATGAACAGATACGTCAGCCCGAATTCCTGCTGGAGATCCTCCAGCGTGTTAATGACCTGTGCCTGAATAGACACGTCCAGCGCCGAAATTGGCTCGTCGCAGACAATGAACTCCGGATTCACGGACAAAGCACGCGCGATAGAAATCCGCTGGCGTTGTCCGCCACTGAACTCATGCGAGTACCGGTACAAGTGCTCACGCTTCAGTCCGACCTTTTCAAGTAAAGCCACAACGGCATCCTTACGCTCACTGCCCTGATGCAATCTGTGAATGTCCATCGGCTCGCCAATCAGGTCAAGCACGTTCATGCCCGGGTTAAGCGAGGAATACGGGTCCTGAAAAATGCTCTGAATGCGCCGACGCAGCGGCTTGAGCTGCTTATCGTTCAGTTTGGAAATATCCTGACCGTCAAAGCGCACCGTGCCTTCCGTATAATCGTATAACCGCGTCAGGCAGCGTCCAACCGTCGATTTACCGCTGCCCGACTCGCCGACCAGTCCGAACGTCTCACCACGCTTGATCTGGAAGCTCACGCCGTCCACCGCCTTGAGTACCTCCGAGCTGCGCCCCAACAGATCCCTGGCTGTTACAAAATGCTGCTTAAGCTGATGTACCTCCACCAAGGGCTGACTTTCGCCCCTTGCATTGCTCACTTCACTCACGTTAAACCCTCCCTTCCGCATGGCCCGCTTCGGGCGTCTCGTTGACTCCGGCAGGTACAGCGTCCGGCTCGTTCAGCCAGCAGGCCGCCCGCTGATCCGGGCGAAGCTCCACCATCGGTGGCCGCTCTGTACAGCGGGCAAACGCGTGCGGGCACCGTTCCATGAACGGACAGCCAGACGGCGGGTTCAGCAGGTCCGGCGGCGTGCCCTCGATCGGCACCAGCCGCTCGCGGAAGCCGTTCGTGCGCTGCGGCACAGAGCGCAGCAGGCCCTGCGTATACGGATGGGTCGGACGATAAAAAATATCGTCCACGCGCCCCTCCTCCATCACCATGCCGCCGTACATCACGATGACACGGCTGCACACCTGGGCGACGACACCCAGATCATGGGTGATCAGGGCTATCGCCATGTCGGATTGCTGCTTCAACGTCTTGAGCAGCTCCAGAATTTGCGCCTGGATCGTCACATCCAGCGCTGTGGTCGGCTCGTCAGCAATCAACAGCTCCGGGCTGCACGAGAGCGCCATCGCGATCATTACCCGCTGACGCATCCCCCCGCTGAATTGATGCGGGTATTGATTCATCCGGCGCTCCGGCTCGGTAATCCCCACCTGTC
The DNA here is from genome assembly GCF_050467745.1 of Paenibacillus sp. NRS-1781. Lineage (NCBI taxonomy): Bacteria > Bacillati > Bacillota > Bacilli > Caryophanales > Paenibacillaceae > Paenibacillus > Paenibacillus sp. NRS-1781. Next base: position 38,911 of record NZ_JBITPI010000061.1, on the reverse strand, counting down.
GCAGCAGCTCCACTGCGGCTTTCGTAGCCGCCTCCTTGCTCAGTCCCCGGTGTCTGCGTATCACCTCCACCAGATGATAACCGACCTTCTTGACCGGGTTCAGCGAGGTCATCGGGTCCTGAAAAACCATCGCAATCTGGTTCCCGCGTATTTTGCGCCATTGCTTTTCCGTCAGAGCCGTCAGACTTTCTCCCCGGTAACGAATATCACCATTCAGCCGCTTGCCCGGCGGGGCAATCATGGACATGATCGCTTTGGCTGTAACACTTTTGCCGCTCCCGGATTCTCCTACGATTCCTACCGTTTCTCCAGCATCAATATGAAAGCTAACCCCTCGAACCGCCTGATTCTCCCCCTCACGAGTGAAAAAGGAAACCTCCAGCTGTTCGACAGACAGCAGATGTTCAGTCATTGCATTGTCGCTCCTTTCTGTCGCTTCTGGAGCCATTGGTAATGGTTCTTGTAGCTGGTTGCGAATCATCGTTTCACCAGCTTGGGTTCAAAGCCTACACGCAGCACATCCCCCAAAACATTAAAGCTCAGCACGGTCAGTAAAATAAGCAGCCCAGGGAATAAGGCCATATATGGAGCCTGTGCAATATACCCTTGGGCATTATTCAGCATACTTCCCCACGTAGCATTCGGCAGTTGCACACCAAAGCCGAGGAAGCTCAGTGACGATTCCATCATAATCGCCGAGGCGATATTGTTCGTCGCCCCCACGATAATCACCGGAATCAGGTTCGGAACGATATGCTTCAGGATAATCCCGAATGTGCTTTGTCCCGAAGCTTTGGCATACAGCACATATTCCCGTTCCCGCAGCGTCATCGTCTCTGCCCGAACCACCCGGGCAATATTCATCCACATCAGCAGGGCGATAATGACAATAATATTGCCAACACCCGGCTTCAAAAACACACTCAACAGCAAAATAACCAAAAAAGACGGAATCGACATGATCAGCTCCAAAATCCGCATGAGCAAATTATCGATCCATCCGCCAAAATAGCCGCTCACAATGCCTACTATCACGCCAATACTGGTTGCAATAATCATGGACGCAAAGCCCACCAGCAAAGATACACGACCACCGTACAGCGCCCTTGCAAAATAGTCTCGGCCGTAGTCATCCGTTCCAAACCAGTGTGCCGCTCCCGGCGATTGGAGTCGCTCCAGCACGTTCAGCTTGTTCGGGTCCTGCGGCGACAAAAAGGCGAAGATTGCCCCCAGAGAGAATACGATCAATAGTATGAGGGCGGCGGCGCCCATTTTGCTCGTCATCAGCTCGATCCCGATGTTGCGCCATTTGCTCCGATTCATGAGTTCACCTCGTTGATTTAATTCTCGGGTCCGCGATGCTGTATAAAATATCCGCTAGCAGATTGCCCAGGATCAGCAGCAGGGCGGAAAACAGTGTAATGCCCATGATAACGGGATAATCCATCCCTTTTACCGCCGTCATACCCAGCGAGCCAATACCCGGCCAAGAAAATACCGTCTCGGTCACGATGGCTCCGGCTACCAGATCTGCAACCGACATACCGAGCAGCGTAATGATGGGCAACAGCACATGCTTGAGCACATGCCGAAATAATACCAGTCGTTTTCCAGACCCGAATGCATATTGAATCTGCACGTATTCTTCCTTGAGCTGCGTTATTGTACTGGAGCGGATATACCTCACATACACAGATAAAAACCCGAAGGCCAGTACAAAACACGGTAAAATCCCATGCTTGATCACATCAAGCGCCGAGTCTGTTCCAATGGTCCGCATTCCCGTGCTTGGAAGCCAATGCAGATAAATAGCAAACAGATAAATAAGTAAAATACCAAGCCAAAACAGCGGTACAGAAATCCCGATGTACGACATCAGGTTAATCAGCTTGTCGATCCAGCGGTTCCGGTTGGCCGCAGCCGTCAAGCCGAGTGGAATCGCAATCAGGACAGCTAATACAATGGATGCACCCATTAATCCGGCGGTAGCCGGGAGACGATCCAGAATTTGATCCAGCACAGGCTGGTGATTTATGAGCGAAAATCCCAAATCACCCGTCAGGCATTTTTTGAGCCATAGCATGTACTGCACATAAGCAGGCTGATCCAGCCCCAGGCTGTGCCTCATACGTTCGATATCTTCCAGATGCATATTCGGTGTAACAAAAGAGAGAACCGGATCACCTGGAGCCAGCTTGATCAAGCCGAAGCAGACGATGGATACAAAAAATAGCATCGGTATAACTTGCAGCAATCTTCTGGCGATGAGTTGTCTCATACGTTTCTCTTCCCCTTGCTGTTCTCGAAAAAAATAAGCTGGTTCTCCCAGCTTATTTTTTGAAAACCCTGTCTTATTTGTGATAAATTTTGGACAAATCTTCGAAAATCACGACCGGTTTCAGCACAGCCTGATCAATACCGCCATACTGCTTGTCGAATGCTACAATCGTTTTGGTATAAGCAATCGGGTAGATAACTGCATCATTAGCCAAAATCTCTTGTACCTTTTTGTAGATTTCTCCACGTTTGGTCGTATCCGACTCCGCTGCGCCTTCTTCCATCAGTTTATCCACTTCTTTGTTGGAATAATGCGAATAGTTGGAGGAAGATCCGGTGCTGTACAAGATACGGTACGCATCCGGGTCATAACCCATGATATAGCCGCTGATCGCCAGATCGAAGTCCTTGGCATTCGTATCGACGAATTTTTGCGACCAAGCCGAGGAATCCATGCTGTTTACATCCAACTGAACGCCGATATCCTTCAACTTCTGCTGAATGTACAGCGCTTGTGCCTCTTGCACCTTATTACCGCCCGGAATAATAATGCGCAGCTTCAGTCCTTCAGCTCCAGCCGATTTCAGCAGTTCTTTCGCCTTGTTCACATCATTATTGAAAAATGGAACATCGTTCGTGTGATACAGCACGTCCTGTGTCAGTACAGATTTGGCAGTATCCGCATAATCCTTGGAGCCATAAGATACCTGAATCAGCTCATCCTGATTCAGCGCATATGAAAGCGCTTGGCGCACTTCTTTTTTGTTCAACTGCTTGGTGTCGCTGTTTTCATTAAACATCAGGTAAGCCAAGCGACCTTCGCTGTATGGGAAAATGTCGAACTTCCCGGTGGCTTTCATTGTATCCACATTTTGCGGATCTACATAGTTGACGTTAATCTCGCCATTCTGGAGCGCCAAGCTCGCAGCATTCGAATCCTTCACAATTCGGTACGTCACAGAGTCCAGATGCGGCTTGCCACCAACATAGTTATCGAACCGTTCCAGTGTCACGTACTCGCCGGTTTTGTATTCTTTAAACTTGAACGGGCCGGAACCGACTGGAGTGTTGTTTTTTGTGCTTTTCTCAATATCTGCTTCGTTCTCGAAAATATGCTTTGGAATCGGGGATACCTGTACCAGCGCCGCTTCAAAAGCAGGAGCTGCCTGCGGAAGCTTGAAATCCACCGTTGTATCATCAACCTTGCTCACCTGAACCGGCTTGCCGTTGATCATAAAATTACTTCTCAAAAAGCTGTGCTGCTTCTCATCCAAAATTTTATTAATCGTGAAAACCACATCGTCAGCCGTCAGCTTTTGACCATCATGCCAGGTCAGATTCTTTTTCAGCTTCAGCGTGTACGTCAGTTTGTCTGCCGAGGGAGTCAGGCTATCTGCCAGATAGAATGTCTTCTTGCCATTGTTCACCTGAAACAAAGGTGCGAATATCGCCTGATCTATCGTCAGACTCACTCGGTCACCTGCATAGTTCGGGTTCAGCACCACCGGATCGGCTTGTACACCGATGATCAGACTGCCGCCATCCTTGGGCTGCCCGTTATCCGCTGTTGTAGCATTCGTATTCGCTGCACCTTCGTTTGTCGAAGACGAAGAACCGGAATTCCCGCCAGAGCAGGCACTTACCACCAACATTAATATGATCAATACAAATACTCCAGTCCAATTACGACGCATGTCTCTAGCCTCCGAGTTCTCTAAGTGTGTAATAAAAGTATTATAAATCGGAATAATCGGATTTACAATCAATCAAAAACTACCTATTCCCCTTGTCATTAGAAATTCAGACATTATGTGATCGAATTTTGCAAAAAAACACCCGTTTAGGGTGTCATTCAGAAGATCAGCAAGCTGGTTAATGCCAGGATGGCGGGTAATCCTTGTTTCAATAAAATAGACTTATTGGACGTCAATGCACCATACACCGCAGCCACTACCACGCAAATGACAAAGAACAGCTGAATTTTCCAGCCTATCACAGCGTCCGGGTAGCACAAGCCCCACACCAATCCAGCTGCCAAAAAGCCGTTATACAATCCCTGATTTGCCGCCATAGACTTGGTTACTTCCGCCAGCTCCTCGGAAATGCCGAACGTGCGCATCGCCCGTGGAGTCGTCCACAAAAACATTTCCAATATTAAAATATACACATGCTCCAGAGCAACAATTCCCACCAATATTGAACTTATCAAGCTCAAGCGTATTCCTCTTTTCCACGCAAATCGTTGTAAGTTGTAACTTTCGGATTCACTCTTGAGGATTATAATCCATTTTCCAAAATAAGTAAATAGACCGAGACTAAGCCCGGTCTAATTCTTGCATAGCGCTTAGAAGAATGTAAGTTACATGGTTCTCGCAAAATCCAGCAATGCTTTGGACATGCTGTTAATCTCGTCCGTAGATGCATTCACCTGCTGGGTGAGCGCGGCCTGTGTCTGCGTCAACGTAGACATGTTGCCGATGTTATGCAAAATCCGCTCGATGAGCGTCTTCATTTCGTCCAGACTGGTCTCAATATTTCCGGTCGCATCGGCACTGTGAATGGCAAGCTTCCTTACTTCATCCGCAACTACGGCAAAGCCGCGTCCCTGCTCACCCGCACGAGATGCCTCGATCGCCGCATTCAGCCCAAGCAGATTCGTTTGATTGGCAATCTCTTTAATGAAGTTAGAAATGTTTTGTGTCTCTTCCGCGCTGACTTTGGCCTGATTAGCGGCCTCAGTCGATTGCTCTTGAGCCGTAGCCAGCTCCTGCGCCTGATTACTAACCGAGTTGACACCATTCACCATTTCCGCGATGGAATCCGAAAGATACTTTATTTTGAGCGTAAGCTCGTCCGCAACGGATTGCTTTTGTTTTTCCAACGTTACATCACGGATCGTACCTGCCATACGAATGGGCACTCCCTTACTGTCACGTATGCTTCCCCCACTATTATAATACCAGCGGTATTCGCCATTTTTATTCTGCAAGCGGCAAGTTACTTCATAGGGAGTGCGATCTGAAAAATCACTCAAATGGTCGTTCAACGCTTTAAACGCTATTTCAACGTCATCTGGATGCAAACGTGAGCTCCAACTGCTAAGCGTACTCGGAAAGTCTTTTTCATCATTAAAACCCAGCGTTTTGCGAAATTGTGGCGACCACCAAAATTCACTATTTGGATTCTCTACATCTCCGCCAACCAGGATGATGTCGTATGGAGCCTCAAACAACACACGATTGATGAGATCATATCTTGTAACCATTGCTTCCAGTTCCTCGGACTTAATCTTCTGATTGTGCACATCCAATAAAGCCCCCGCAATACGAAGCGGCATACCCTGCTCATCACGAATGGTTGTTCCCGTGGCACGGAACCAACGATACTCACCGTGCTTCAGCTTTAAGCGATACTGAATATCATAAGGAGTCTTACCTGTATGATCCAGCAAATGATCAGCCAACGCTGCCAATACCCAGTTATAATCCTCCGGATGTAACCGGGATGCCCAGCTATCCAATACATTTGGGAAATCCTTTTCGCTCTGATACCCCAACATGGAGCGGAATTCATCTGTCCATGTGAACGTATTGTTTGGATTCACAGGATCACCTGCAATGACCTCCATATCCCATAAGCCGACCTCAATCGCCTTGGTGACGAGCTTCAGACGAATGTCGGTGTGTCGAGCCTCATTTTTGATGGATTCAAGCGCTTGGTTGACATTGTTTGCGATTTCTTGAACCTCAGAAGATGCAGAGGGTAGTTGCATTGCGGCAGAATAATCCTTCTGCTGTATTTTTTGCGACAATTTGCGGCTCTCTTCTACTAAAGGTGTAAGTGAATGAGCCTCGTTTTTTTTGAAAAACATGATATGATCTTCCCTTCTGAACCAATGTTTGAAACAGTATATTTTATATCGGAATATTATCAATAATCATTATAAATAAAATTTGAATTTATCAGGTAAAAAGAACCATTTTTTAAGACCTTATGCCCAAATTTCCATAAATTAAATATCGAAACATGTCGAATAATGGAGAAGTATAGCAGTTGTGGAAATGAAAAGAACACCCTCGCACTTACTCTGCAAAAGTGTTCTTTCCGGCAAATATTCGGTTTATTCGATTTTATTTCAAAGAAGCTGCGTATTCCTCGCCTTTTTCCTTATCGTATTCGCCTTCCCATTTGGACATGACCACGGCGGCAAGCGAGTTGCCCAATACATTTACTACTGTACGGGCCATATCCAGAATACGGTCAATACCAGCGATAAAGGCCAAGCCTTCCAGTGGAAGGTTAACTGCTCCCAGCGTAGCGAGCAAAACCACAAAGGAAGCGCCCGGCACGCCTGCAATGCCCTTGGAAGAAATAATCAGAACCAGTACCAACGTGATTTGTGTAGTGATTGGCAGGTCAATGCCGTACATTTGGGCGATGAAAATCGCAGCCAGTGCCTGATACAAGGTAGAACCGTCCAGATTAAAGGAATATCCAATCGGAATGACGAAGGAAGTAATCCCTTTAGGACAACCGAACTTCTCCATCTTCTCCATGATCTTGGGGAGGACACTTTCCGAACTGGCAGTCGAGTACGACAGCAGCAGCTCGCTTTTCAAAATTTTAACCATGGTCCAAAGACGGGTACCGCAAAGCTTGGCGATAATTCCAAAAACAATCACAATGAATAGGAACATGGAGCCGTATATAGACAAAACAAGTTTCAATAACGGCCACAATGAAGCCAGGCCAAACTTGGCCACTGTTGTTCCGATCAGTGCGAATACACCAAAAGGAGCCAGGCGCATCACCTGATTGGTTACCCAGAACATGGCGTCGGCTACACCTTCGAAGAAACCCAATACAGGCTTGCCCTTGTCACCAATCGCTGCCACCCCTAGTCCGAACAATACGGAGAAGAAGATAATGGCCAGCATATCCCCTTCGCCCAACGATTGAATAATATTAGTAGGCACAATATGCACAATCGTATCCATAAAGCTGTGACCAGTCTTTTCTGCTGTCTCCACATAGCTATGAATATCGCTCTTGGTCAGATGAGACATATCCACGCCGTCTCCGGGCCGAACCAGATTGGCAACGAGCAGCCCGAAAAGGATGGCAATCGTGGTTACGATTTCAAAGTAAAGAATAGACTTTCCACCGAGTTTACCCAATTTTTTCATATCTCCGACGCCGGCTACGCCGATAATGAGAGTTGAGATCACAATAGGCACGACAATCATCTTAATCAACCGGATAAAAATATCGCCGATCGGCTTTAAGTAGACTTCCACCCCTGAATTGCCGTAAAATAAGGCACCAATCATAATACCTAAAGCCAGTCCGATAAAGATTTGCATCGTCAAATTAATCTTTTTCACTTCGTGTCCCCCCTGGCCGATTTGTATATTTTTTCAGTATGCTGTTCTTAATATTCAAATGGTGTTATTTATACTACAATCTGATCTATAAAAACCGACAATTATCTACACCTTCATTTGTTTTTTTTAATAAATTCACCACTTTATTGTTGGATTGTGAATTTATCTCACATTTCCTTTTTGATCGAATACACAGGAGGCGAATAATTATGAAGCTGAATATCCTCCTTTTCCTGCTTATGCTTGTGTTCGTACCGTTGGCGGGCGAGCTAAATATTCACCCGTTCTCTAATACATTTCGTCTCAGCTTCGGCACACCCGTATTTTTTTTCTTTCTGCTATCTATTCGTCATATTCCGCCCGCTGTATCGGGACTGCTTACTGGCTTAGCTGTGGTGGCCTTTCGCATATCACTCAGTTATTTCGCACTTCTCGGTCCTTCCTTCGAAGAGCTGGTAACCCTGCATGGGCCTACCTTTTTCTATTACATGGTCTACGGCCTGCTCTTTCAGGTCCTTAACATTAATGCCGAGCCTTACCGCGCTCTCCGGGTAGGCATCCTCTCCGTGGGTATAGAGGTTGCGGCAAGCGTGGCGGAACTTAGCGTCCGGCGGAGCATTGATGGGGAATTCTGGGACATCATGGCGATGAGCAAGGTGGTGCTCATCGCCATGATCCGCAGCTTCTTCGTGCTCGGGTTCTATAATATCATTCGCCTGAAGCAGTCCGTTCAGCATGAAGAGGCCCAAAGACAGCAGACTGAGCGGATTCTACTCCTGGTATCGGATCTGTATGAGGAGTCTGTGCAGCTTGGCAAAACCCTGTCGCACACAGAGCAAATCACCCGTGAAAGCTACGAGCTGTATCGGGAGTTGCAGCAGGCTGAATCCTTGGAAGACAGGGACCGCTACGCCAGACAGGCGCTTCGTATTTCCGGACAGGTTCATGAGATCAAAAAAGACAGTCAGCGGATTTATGCCGGGTTGTCCAAGCTGATTGATGCGGAAAGCGGAGTGCATTACATGCCTTCTCGGGAGCTTGGGGAGCTGATCGTCCGAACGAACCACAAATATGCACAAGCGCTGGACAAGTCTATTCATTTCACCTTGAATGTTGACCCTTTGCTGCCCAAATTGCATGTTTATACGGTTTTGACACTCATTAATAACCTCACAGCTAATGCGGTTGAAGCGATGAAGGACAGCGGAAGAATTGACGTTTCCATTCGGTTTCTACCGGGAAAAATGGACACGGTGACCTTTAGTGTCACGGACAACGGCCCGGGGATTCCTCCGCGTAAACGGGAAATGGTCTTCACACCGGGGTATACAACCAAGTATGATGATGAAGGACAGCCTTCGACTGGCATGGGATTGTTTTATGTGCGCGAGGTCGCGGAGAGCCTCGAAGGAACGATTGTGCTGCAACAGGAAGAAGAACACACTGACAGGGTACGGACCACTTTTACAGTCACATTGCCTTTACGGAAACTGACGGAGAAAGGAAGATAGCCCGGATGCGTTTTTATATTGTAGATGACGATCAGGGAATTCGCTCTATGCTGGCAGACATTATTGAAGATGAAGGTCTCGGTGAGGTTATCGGGGAAGCGGAGGACGGTTCCTATGTGAACAGCGATCTATTGGAGCTTAACCGGATTGATGTATTGCTCATTGATCTGCTGATGCCGATTCGTGATGGCATTCAGACGGTGCGTGCTCTCAGTGATCAATTCAGCGGCAAAATCATTATGATTTCCCGTATTGAATCCAAAAACATGATCGGCGAGGCATACTCTCTCGGTATTGAATACTACATTGCCAAGCCCTTGAATCGGCTGGAGATTATTGCGGTGATTCATAAGGTGTCCGAACGTTTGCGTATGCAGCAATCGATCACGGATATCCAGCGCACGCTACAGGGGCTATCGATGTTCACATCGAGAGGACCATCGACAACAGTAGAACCGACCAAAAGCATCACAACTTCCGGGCAGTTTCTGCTCTCCGAAATGGGAATGATCGGCGAAGCGGGCAGTATGGATTTGCTGGACATGCTGGAATATCTGGACCAGTATGAGGAAGAAACGGGTAACCTGTCCCCCTATCTGTTCCCGCCGCTGAAGGATATCTTCGCGAATGTAGCCTTGAAACGGCTGGGAAGCTCAGCTTCTGCGGCAGAGCTGAGCAAGGAAATCAAGGCCTCTGAGCAGCGCGTCCGTCGCGCTATTTTCCAGACACTGAGCCATATCGTGTCGCTCGGATTGACGGATTATACCCACCCTAAATTTGAAAATTATGCGTCTAAATTTTTTGATTTTACAGAAATCCGCAAGAAAATGCTGGAGCTGCAAAACAATGTGGAGCCCTCGCTGTCTCAAGCCCGGATCAATACAAAAAAATTTGTACAGGTGTTCTATATGGAGGCCAAAAGGCTGCTACATTAAAAAAGAAGGGATGATCTTACATGTCGGATGCAAACCAATTATTCGGTCAAGCACTGGTTAAATCGCTGGTCGGTGAACGTGGACATATTCGAGTGGCTCGGGCTTTGCCGGATATCGGCGCTGAACTGGCAGGTAAAAAAAATGCAGAAATGCCCTATAGCATTTATCAACTGTTGAAGCATATGAGCTACTGGCAGCAATTTATGCTGGAGCATTTGGAGGGCCGGAAGCCCCAACTTCCGGGCAATGTGATGGACAGCTGGCCCGAAGAAAACGGACCACAAAGTGAAGAAGCATGGCAGGCAGTTATTAAGAAATTTTTGCAGGGCTTAGATCAGGCTGTAAAGATTGCCGAAACCGCGCAGCTGGATGATTCGCTGGCCCATTTCCCAGATGAAACGAAAGCGGGATTGCTGCGGAATATCGCTTCCCACAACTCATATCATTTGGGCGAAATCGTGCTGCTGCGCCGTATTTATGGAGCTTGGCCGCCGCCTGGAGGGGGCTTTCCCGCTTAAATGTAGGCACAACGAGGAGTACACCTGCGTATCCTAGGGAGAATCGCTCCCCTTGTTGAAGCCCTCTATGCATAATCAGGAGCAATCAGAACAAATGTTCCCCATTATGTATAAGCAAAGAGAGGTTTCGAGGATATGAAGAGGCGTCTATATTTAAACCGTAATATCGTCTATATGCTTATCATTAGTCTTATTGCTAACATGAGCGGGAGTATGATCCTCCCGCTCTTTGCTATTTATGTAGAACAGTTCGGCATATCCGCACTCAGCATGAGTATTTTATTTTCTCTATTTTATGTGGGAAGATTTCTGGGTGGAGGCTTGGCAGGGCGAATTTATGAAAAGGTTGGCGCAAAGCGCTTGGGGCTGAGCTTACTCTTCGCTGAGATTATTTGTATGCTCTTGTTCCCGATTGCAGAAAGCTTCATCATTCTATCCATCCTTAGACTCCTTCAAGGCTTGGTGGCGATAGGATTAACCGTCTTTGTAAGAGTCACCATCAACCAGATCAGTACCACGGAGAATAGAGGCATCCTCAATGGATATATCAGTAGCAGCGAAGGTGCAGGTACGATTTTGGGACCTATCATGAGTGGAATCATTGTTTCCTATTTTACTTTAGCTGTCCCGTTCTATTTCGTCGCTATTTTTTCCTGTATATCCTTCGTCGCCGTCTCCAGAATGACATTCCCCCATCTCTCTTCTCTGCCTCAGCAGCAGCAAGAACCCCTTCATGATTCGAAAAGAAAAACCACGCTAACGAAACAGCTACTGCTCTATTCCACCGTTCACTTCCTTGAAATGAGTGCATTCGCCATATTTTTAACGTACTTCTCTGTGTATGCAACCTACAAGCTCCATTGGAGCCCTGTAGAAATCAGCCTGGCTTTTACCATCATCGGGGTATCGACGTTTGTATCAGCACCCTTTATTGGCAAAGTTTCCGATCTGCTCAAAGATCGCTTAATCCTCAGTATTATCGGCCTGTTGCTGATCATGGTGGAAATAGCCTTGTTTCTGTGGTTCAAGGAACCATGGATTGTATACTTGGGGATGTTCATCGGAGGCATTGGCGGAGCCAGCTATCTGGATTCTTTTTACTCCCAACTGGGGGATGTCATTCCTGAGGAAAATAGAAGTTCATTTATCGGCAACGTCGTATCATTTTCGGAATTAGGGGCCATTGTATCTCCAATCATCGCAGGCGTACTCATTGAACGTTTTAACATAAATGCCCCTTTTTATTACAATATGCTTTTGGTGCTTATGGCTATTGTTATCCAATACTTCATTCGGTTAAAGTCGAAATCCTCAAGAAAAAGGCCACTTGCATAAGCAGGCAGCCTGTTCCTTGACCTATAATTACAGCTCCAATTCAACGGCAACCCCGAAATGATCGGATACGACTGATCCCATTGTTCCGTTCAGCACGACGGTTGAAGACTGAACCTGTACGAGTTTGTTGGAAAAAACATAGTCAATCCGCAGCGGTTTGGCATTACTTTCCCAGCCTGCGATGGCTTTGATGACCGTGTGGCCTTCATCACGTACCGCTGCATTTGAATAAGTGTCCGACCAGCCGGATTGCAGCACATAGTCATACCCTTCCCCGCGCACTTCAGCCGCATTGTTGAAATCACCCATCATAAAAACAGGTGCCGCTGCAAAAGGGTTCAATACCTCTGTTGTACGGTCCCATAGTCCACGGAAGGATTCCTCATCGTTCCACCAGTTGTAGTGCCCGCTCACAAACCATGCCGATACTCCATCTACCACTGCTTGCACGCCCACAATTTTGCGGGATCGGTAGTTGTCATAGTCCCGTAGCGAGGAAACATATTCGTTCACCGTGTCTGTAATCGGTGTTTTGGACAAAATCGCCAAGCCCTCATCGTATTTGGCAAAGCCAATATGTGCGGGGGCCCACGTCCAATAATAGGTATCGGATAATAACCCGTTCAGAACATAAGCGTAATGATCACGCTTAATGATTACCTCAGGATCAGCGCTATAATAAGTATCCAAATCGTCCGGCGATAAAGGAGCCTCGTCCATGGACTGATTCACTTCCTGCAAAGCAATGACGTCGAACTGCTGCTCATGAATAAAAGCAGCCAGTTGTTTTAGCTTTTCAAGCTGATTTTCTTCCATCCAAGCATGTACATTTAAGGTTAACAATTTCAAAGTAATCACCTGTTGAGTATGTCTTGTATATCTGATTTGAGCAAGAATAGCATAAATCTAGTGTAGACATAATCTACGCCTCCCCTATTTTGAGAAGAACATCATATATATAACTCGATATTTTATAATGTTACTCGACATTATTATACACCATCTCGAATTTATTTTTCTGCCATCCATACGAGATTCCCGCTTCCTCACGCAGCCACTGGAGCGCGTCACGTTTGTTGTCGTTTACCCTCCCAGCATTTTGCATTATTCGTTTCCATTCGCTCTCAGGTACAATATATATACGGACAGAATCATTCCGATCTATTATATTACCGAATAAAAACTGCCCTCTGGATTAATGCAAATACTCGTTCCTAAACTGATATAATGGAAGAGTTAAGCTGTCATCAGATTGACTATTCTCTCTTAGGAGACTAATGCATATGAAACCAACCTATCTTATGGATGATATACAGTGGCAGCAGCTTATCCAAAACGTAGCTGACCATTTTAATGACGTGACGATTAAACGCGGCTTTCAATATTTCAAGCAAGGAAAGGTAAAAGAATTTACAATCCCTGACGCCGACCATATCGCGGCTGTCGTAGATGGAAGCGATCTTTACGAGGTGGATCTGCACTTGAGCGCTTTTGCTGCCAGCCGATGTACATGTCCGGTTCATAAGAACTGCAAGCACATGATCGCCACACTGCTGAATTATGCGAATGTGCAGGAGCGTTCCGTACATGCGTTGGTGAACGCCCATTCAGCGAGCTTCACCCGGTTGGCTACCAAATCTGACGTGCGTACCACCGCGCCTGCTTCCCGGTCCACTCCTTCACCGGATCGCAAGCAGGCTGCCAGGAACACGATCAGTAAAACAGCAAGCCGCATAGCGGATATGCCTATCTCGGAATGGCATGACCTGTTCGATCAGTGCATCGCCCTTATCCACATGAATACGCAAAACTCCCAATATGCCCAAAGCGCGCTGGCCTCAATATATGCCTTGAAGCCGCCGCTTTCACCCGGCATGGAACAGTTGTATGAATTGCACGCTCATCTGCGTGTGCTGGAAAAGCTGGTGCCTCAGTCACCTATGTCAGGCTATCCCACCCATTCCTATATGGGATATTACACGCAAATCGCCGCCGATGAGCTTAAAGAAGCGATCGAGCGTGATTTTGAGAGCCAGCTTGTCCTAACACCTGTCCTAACCAATGAACCGATGCAAGAAGCACGCATCGCAGAGACCTTGGCCTATTTACGCCGAAAAATGCTGACAGAATCGCGTAACGGCACTTATTTTTCAGACGCGTACTACCGATTTTGGCTAAATTGGATGCGTCCCCAGCAGAAAGATTCCACTTCCAGCATATATGCGGAGGAATTACAGCATTTACAGGCGGCTGAGGATGAGCTTGGCACAGCTTTGGCCCGGCTTCCCTGGATGCTGGCCCAAAGCTGGATGTATTTTTACCAGTCGCAGGATGATCAAGCCTGGTCACTGCTTGAGGAGGCCGAAAAGGCTTTTCCGCTAAAAATCTCTTCCAGCCAACTGCTTTTGTTCTTACATGCCTTACGTGAAGCCGAGGAATGGTCGCGCCTCAAGGACGGACTACAGCATATCGGCCCCTTACTCCACAGCCATCGGGACGATCATTTGCACGATTATATGAACGATTGGGATACGGTTTTGCAGCATCTTCCAGAAGCAGAGCAGGAAATGTGGGATACACTGGTCGGAATGCTTCCTTTTGCCGGGGGAATGTATGAAGAAGCACTGCTTGCCCACGACAAATGGCGGCAATGGATCGACTACCAGTTAAGTATACGCAGCGAGCCTTTGAGTTTTCGGGTGAGTGTATTGCAGCCCATTGAAAAGAACGCACCGGAGCTGCTGCTGCCCTTCTACCATCAGGCGGTGGAACGATATGTGCTGGAAAAAAACAGATCCAGCTATAAAGCAGCGGTCAAGCTGTTGAAGCGGCTGTTCAAGCTATACAAAAAAATGAAGCAAGAGCCGCGCTGGGAGCTGTTCTTCACGACCTTCACCAGCCGCCATAGCCGCCTGAGGGCGCTACAGGAGGAATTGCGGAAAGGGAAATTGTTATCATGAGCCAATATACAGAGACGATTACGATACACATCCAGTTAACCACCTATGGAGACGCGCTTATTTATGGCGATTCGTCTATGAACTACAGCATTTCCGGCCAAATCCTGAAGCAGCGTTTATTTGCTTGGCATGAGGCTTCTTTTTATGGCACCGATCTGGAGATTCAACACATTCAGGGCACGGATATTATCCTCCTCCCCTCGGAGCAGGTGATTCCCTTTCTGACGGAGCGCAAATTGCTGGAGCATATCGAATGGATCTGGGACGAGGACAATGCCCCGTGGCTTCGGCTGATCCCTCTACTTGCCCATTGCATTGAAGCGAAAGCCTACGCGCCCAGCCTCACAGCATTTCAGACAGGGAAGCTGCAATGGATTTGGGATGCGGAAGTACTGGAGGCGGCGGAGGCGCGCGAGGCGTTAGAATCGGGGGAAACGCTGGAAAGCACCAAGCTGGCAGAGCTTGCTCTCCTTGACAGCCTGGAAAAGAACGAGCGCGAAGGGCTGGAAGCGGCGTTCTCGGCCGCCGTGTTTCAACGCTGGTACGGCACCGAGGCGGAAGCCGCCGATGTGCGAAGAGAATATCCAATTCTCTTCGCACACAACCGCCCGGCCGCGGCAGGTCTGGATGCGCGGGCATGGCTTATCGCTATCGGCTGGAAGGCCGATACCGCGCCCTTCCGCCCGCTCCTGCAACTGCTGGAGCCAGAGCCAGAGAACGACGAGTCGTCGTGGCGGCTCAAGCTTGTGTTGCAGGACAAGCAGGACCCGGCGCTGCTGGTGCCTGCACAGCTCGCCGATGATGGGCATGCGTCCGGCCCGTGGCCTGATGCGTGGACGGCCCATGTGCGTGAGCGCTCAGCCGGGTGGCTGGAGCGCTTGACCGCGATTTTGCCCGCCGGGCAGCGCACAGGCAGCCGCGATGACGTGCTGGATCGCCCGCTCTCCGACGAGGCGGCGTGGCAATTCCTGACGACCGACAGCCATCGCTTGCTGGAAGGCGGTTGGCAGGTGCTGCTGCCCGCTTGGTGGGAAGCAGCCACCCGCAAGAAGCCGAAGCTGCGGGCCAAGGTTCGCCCCGGCGAAGGCGGGGGCGAGCGCACGAAGGGCAGCTCGCTGTTCGGACTGGACTCGATTGTCCAGTTCGACTGGCGTGTTGCCATTGGCGATGCCGATCTGAGCGAGTCCGAGTTCGCCGAGTTGGTGGCCCGCAACGAGCGGCTGGTGCGCTTCCGCGGGCAATGGATCGCGCTCGATCCCGCGCTGCTGGCGCAAATCCGCCGGGCCATGGCCGGGATCGACAGCACTCAGGGATTGTCCTTTCAGGACATCCTACAGCTACACCTGCTCGGCAACGCTGATGAGACTGAAAGCGACGCTACGGGAGAACAGCCGGAGGATGCGGCACGCTTCCGGCTGGAGGTCGAGCTGAACGGGCACCTGCTGAAGCTGATCAGTCAGCTTGGGCGGCAGTCGGAATGGCCCGCACTGGAGGTGTCGGACAGACTTCAAGCCGAGCTGCGGACGTATCAGCAGGACGGATACGCGTGGCTTGCCTTTTTACGGCGCTTTGGACTGGGCGCCTGCCTTGCCGACGATATGGGGCTTGGCAAAACGGTGCAGTTTATTGCCTATCTGCTGCATCTACAGGATATCGCCGCAGAGACGAGCGTCCGCTCCAGCTCGCTGCTGATCTGTCCGACTTCGGTACTGGGCAACTGGCAGAAGGAACTTAGCCGATTCGCCCCTTCATTGAAGGTCATGCTCCACTATGGAAGCAAGCGGGATCAGGGAGACTTGTTCCGCGAAGAAGTCGAGCATGCCGATGTCATCCTGACCTCCTTTGCAACAGCAACTCTGGATCAAGAGCTGCTGCAAAGCATAACCTGGGACTCGGTTTGCCTGGATGAAGCGCAAAACATTAAAAATGCGCAAACCAAGCAATCTACTGCCGTTCGCAGCTTCCCTGCCCGGCATCGAATAGCACTGACCGGGACGCCTATTGAAAATCGGCTATCCGAGCTATGGTCGATTTATGATTTTATCAATCCCGGTTATCTGGGCAGCGCACGCTCCTTCAGCAATCGGTTCATCAATGCTATCGAGAAGGAACATAACGAACAACGAACGATAGACCTGCAAAAGCTGGTTCAGCCCTTCATGCTGCGACGCAAGAAGAAAGACCCGGCCATACAGCTTGATTTGCCCGAGAAAAATGAGATGAAAACGTATATTCACCTCACCTCCGAGCAGGGAGCGCTCTATGACCAAATTGTTAAAGAACTGATGGAACGGATGCAGAAGCTGGAGGGGATTGAGCGAAAAGGTGCTATATTATCTACCCTTACCCAGTTGAAGCAGCTTTGTGACCATCCTGCGCTCTTAACCAAGGTGGCGGCCCCGGATGCCACGGCTTCCGGCTATAGTCAGCCCGATTTCGAAGCAGTGATCAGCCGTTCATCCAAGCTGGAGCGTATTTTGGCCATGGTCAAGGAGCTGCGGGAGGAAGGCGAGCGCTGCCTTATTTTTACGCAGTATATTGGCATGGGACGTATGCTCCAGCAGGTGCTCGCTCAAGAGCTGCAAGAGCCGGTGCTCTACCTCAACGGTAGCACGTCCAAAACCGCCCGTGACCGGATGATTGATCAGTTCCAGTCTCACACACTACCACCAGACGAGCAGCCGTCCGTATTTATTTTGTCGCTCAAGGCCGGGGGCGTGGGCCTAAATCTGACAGCTGCCAACCACGTCTTTCACTTTGACCGCTGGTGGAATCCGGCTGTTGAAAATCAGGCCACAGACCGCGCCTACCGGATGGGACAAACGAAGGACGTACAGGTGCACAAGTTCATCTCCCTTGGAACTCTGGAGGAACGCATTGATGAAATGCTGGAGAGCAAGCAGCAGCTTAGTGATCAAATCATTTCCAGCACCGAGGGCTGGATCACCGAGCTGTCGACAGATGCGTTAAAAGAACTCTTTACACTACGTCGCGACTGGGCGTGATGAGGTCTATAAACCTATTTTTGGAGAAGTAGATTATAGCACGGTCCGAAACTCCTTTGTGTGCATCTACTATCACATCACAACAAAGGAGTTGATAGGTAGTGGCCATTCGTCCTCCTCAAACCTTGAAGTCTACGGGCAGAAAAGTTCCTGCTACGAGATATCGTAATGTGAGTCCTACGCAAACCTTTAGCCGGTTTACGGTCATCTGGGCTCGTAATGATGGAGTACCTTTTATTACAACGGGATTTTTTGCAGTCCTCCGCCGTACAGATGAAAGCTTTGTGCAAGCTGCCAATTTCGACAGTTTCGGCACAGTCCGATTCGACAAAGTGCGTACACCTACGAACCATCCTTATATTCTGCGTACCTTTAGAGACGACGGAACGCTGTTCCGGGTCAGATCGGTACCTGCTGGTGTGTCCTCGTATGTCGTTATTGGTTAAGTATTTGCCGAACGCATCGTGAAAATGTATACGAAAAGAAGCAGCCAGGAACAGAGTATTTCTGTCCTGGCTGCTTCTTATTCCAATGCTATTTTTCCAATATGCTTATTCGGAATCTTCCACCGTTTGTGTAGCCTTCGAAGCGACTGCCTTGTATGCTGTTTTAAGCCAGTTTTCACTCGACCAGTTCAGCTTGCCTGCACCTGCCCCGTCCTTGGCTGTCAATTGTGCAACCAGGTTTGCAGGATCTTGGGCTGTGTAGCTGTATGGCAACGTTGTGAATCCATTCCATGAGAAGCTCTTGCCTTTTACAGGATAAGGAGCTAACGGACTATTCGCATCTTCGCTGCCCCCTCTGAATACTTTACCGTTGTCAGAGAAGATAACGTCTTCTGCTTTGATTTTACCTGTGTAGTTATCTTTTTTAGGGTCCTTTTGATTATTACGAACTGGAGAAAATACATCAATTAAATATGATTTTTCAAGCAATACCGCGCCATTTTCAGTTGAAATCGCGCCATTACCCACGACGTCAAAATGGTATCCTTTAGCAGCGATTGCTTTAGCCATGTCAGAAGTAATTCTCTTCTTGGCTCCAACCAATCCGGCATCGTCCATAACAATGTTATAGGCATGGGCATTACCAGCACGCAAACGAGGCATACGGTCTTGAATATCCTTGTAGTAGTTATGGTGCAATGTTACTGCCAAATCTGCATTATCAGCGGCCATCTCAGTAGCACCGACCAGATGCGCTTTCTTTTGTCCTGCTGCGATATCAATGATATCTTCTTTACTCATGCCAACTGCACTGCTTCTCAAGTAAGCGTACATCGGGTAGGAAGCTTTGTCTGCTTCCATAGCGTTAACCTGTTGGGTCACCCAGCTGTTGGAGCTGCGGTCATCTCCTTTGAACAAGGACCAGGAAATGGTAACTCCGTTACTGCCTTTTTTCACATCTACCAAGCCATCATATGCTTTGTTGAATGTACAATGGTCAATCCATACTTTGGAGCTTTGGCCTTCAACCGTGATATAATCCCAGTCATTCTTGTCATAATTCCCTTTGGTTGCTTCGTCCCACTCCCAAAGCTCGTCAAATTCGAGGTTACGGAAAATCAAATTAGAGCTTCTTTTGATAACAATGCCAGCATGTTTAATTTTAGCGCCATTTGCCGAGAAAATCGTGATTCCATTCAAGTTTTCTATATAGATTTTGCTCACACCTGTTTTCTTCAGAACAGGATTTGTCAGCACAGGGTTGTTGGCACTAAAAGGCATGACCTTGGCAGCATTAGGCATTTCGTTCCATCCCAAATCAAGATCATTCATGATCTCAATAACTTTGACTTTAGTACCTTTTTTAAGTGCCTCGTTGAGATCTACAGCGTTGTAAACCTTTTTGTAGTTGGCATCGGTTTCCTTAATTTCCCCGCCACCTGTATTACCATAGGAGAAACCGGCCAGATTATAGTTAATATTTGAGGTTGCGTTTTTATCTACCCCAGGAGTTGGTTTATCTGTACCTGGTGTTGGATTCCCAGGTGTTGTACCTGGATCTGCTTCAGTTGAAGCGCCGGATACGATAACATTATCGAACTGGGCAACCGCCTTGGAGGTTACCAAACCAATGGCTCCGGAAGCAAGGCTGGAATCTGTTGCGGTCAGCTCCAGCTGATCATTGACATACATCTTAATGTCCGAACCGGACAGCTCCAGCTTCACTTTGTACCAGGTATTGGTATCCAGTTTGTATTTGTTATTGGTAGCCAGTGTCTTCATAGAACCGTTTACCTTTTTGCGAATTTCAAGTGCTCCACCCTTCTTGTTGTACAAAGATGCAGCATAAAAGTTGTTGGAATCTGTGTATCTGCCTGCAACATATACCCGATTGGAGCCATTAAAATCATCTACATATACATCTGCTTGTACGCTATAGTTCGTCCATGATGCATTACCTTTAACAGAATGGCTTTCGCTTCGACTAGATTGCTGGTATGTAGAGCCATTCCCGTCCGCGACAACAGACCAGTTCCCTGAACCTGCTGTCCAGCCTTGAGCTTCCCCTTGTTCAAAATCATCACTTACCTGTAAATTCCCATCCGCATACGCATGACCTAGTAACGGTAACGATAAAGACAGAACCATCGTGCTGCTCAACATTACACTTGCACATTTTTTCAACAAACTCGACTTCATGTAACAGTCTCCTTTTTTAGATAAATTGATAAAAACCCACCGACATAACTGTACAGCTGTTTGTGCTACAAGGCCTTTCCAAACCATATACATTAGCGCAATACACTAATAATTATAGACTTATAAAATAACATTAAAATATGTCGAATTACTTATCTTTTGGTTTAAATTCTCTATTAATTTTGCATCCCTTTTCGCGAATATACCAAATAGCCTTTCATAAAACCACAAAAAGTATTTTTTTGAATAAGACATAAGGTTGTCATGTTTAATGTGGTACATATAAAGAGACGGATATAATGAATAGAAAGAATAGAATCTATAGGAGTGATTAGATGCCCAGCTACCACTACGCTTCCAAAACCGAGTTAAAAGAGGCGATTCATGCCTCCTACTTACTGTTAGATAGTGAATACAAGGAGGTTGACGAGAAGCAAAAGGATATCCGTATCTCCGAAGTAGACAAAACCCCCGCAGAAATCATTGCCTACCAGCTTGGATGGCTTCATCTTGTCATGTCATGGGACAAGGGCGAAAAGGAAGGAAAACCCGTCATCATGCCTGCACCAAATTATAAATGGAATAGGCTAGGCGAGCTTTACCAATCCTTTTACAAAACCTACACCCACCACTCTTTACTTGAATTACGCCAACTATTCAAGCTGACAGAGCAAGAGTGGCTGGATTGGATTGACACGCTAAGTCATGAAGAACTCTTTACGCAGGGCGTTCACAAGTGGACAGGCAGTAATCCGAACTGGCCCATGGCTAGATGGATTCACATCAACTCAGTGGCACCGTTTAAAACATTCAGAGCCAAGATACGAAAATGGGAGAAATACAATGCTCTGCATGGATGAAAAAAAGTGCATGTTGTGCTACAATACTTGAGTTGTATCGGGATATATTCAGGGAAGGGTAAGTGAAACGCCATGCTTATTATTGGTATTGCCGGCGGTACGGGTTCCGGTAAATCAACGGTAGCACGCGCTGTCGTTGAACGTCTGGGATCAAACAAAGTGACTTTCATATCTCAGGATAACTACTATAAAGACCATTCACATCTGAGTTATGATGAACGTGCTTTGGTCAATTATGATCATCCGTTTGCCTTTGACAACGAATTGCTTATTGAGCATCTTCATTGTCTGAAGGAAGGACAAGCGACCCACGCGCCAGTGTATGACTTCACGGTCCATGCGCGTTCTACAGACGAGACGGTAGAGCTTCTGCCGAATCATATTGTCATGCTGGAAGGACTGCACGTACTATCTGACGAAAAGCTTCGTCAACTGCTCGACATCAAGGTATTTGTCGACACCGACCCGGATGTTCGTATACTTCGCCGGGTACTTCGGGATATTGAGGAGCGCGGCCGCACCATTCAGTCGATCCACGATCACTATTTGAGCACGGTCAAGCCTATGCATGAAGCATTTATTGAGCCCTCCAAGAAATACGCGGACCTGATCCTTCCTGAGGGAGGCCACAATGAGGTTGGCATTCAGCTGCTGTCTGTTTTGACTGAAAAATATTTAGCAGGAGATCGGACGTGGGGAACTGTATAAAAGGGAGAAAGCGCTCTTTGGAGGAAGTTTACTATCACTTCCAAACGATGAATGGGATCTTTAATACAAACGACTTACCAGCACGTCTTGCCGCCTAGATACGGTGAACGTGCTGTTTTATTTTAAACCCGTAGATTAAAAGCAGCTCCTACGTTCAGCATTATGCATGGTATTTTTTATTGCCCTGACAAAACTGTGTCTCTTTCTACGCACAGTTCAAGGGGCTGTCAGAAAGGTGCGCTGCGATCCATATTTAATATAATTCAAGATAATATCTGCCACTTCCTTTGGGGCCATGTTTGGTGAATGTTCATACCACCATTTGACCGTTGTCATTGCAGACGATGCAAACAAACGAGTTAATAATTCTTGCTTTTCTACAAGTTCCTTGTTCGTAGATTCTTTTTCAATGCTATTTATGTGAAAACATTCCCTGGCTCTTTTTTCAAATAATCGTTCCATATCTTCATAGACATATAACTCAAGGTTCTCATTCCATAATAAAAGATACCAGTCTTTATGATCATACATAAATTGAAGTTGTTTTTTTAAAGCATTCAAGGCTTCATTGATTTTATTATTTTCCAGATTAAAAGATGCTAAGTCAACATTGCTCGAAAGTTCCTCCAATGTCGATTTTACCAACGATTCTCTTAATCGGTATTTATCCTCATAATACTTGTAGAATGTAGAGCGATTAATCCTTGCTGCAGTAATGATATCTTTTACAGAAACAGATGAAAAGGGTTTTTGACTTACACATAAAGAGAAGCCATATTTTATATTTTCAAGTGTTTTTATAACACGCAAGTCATTTATTTTTATGTTGTTCAATATTCGCTACACCTCAATTCATCCATTTTGCTCTGATTAAAACAACAAAATCCACCGTAAATGTTGTTTAAACAACATTCTATATAAACCTTGATGATATTTTTTATTCTTTTTCTTTTCTATAATATTATTATAAAACGCTATCTGTTTGTATCAAAAACAATCAGCGTGTCAAATTTCATGATGATTTTGTGAATATTATAGGAAACAGGTTTCTCGGTGGGTCTGCACGTTGATTACTCTGACTCCAAAAATGATAATGATGAAAAGGAGAATATTTTATGTCTAACCATTCTTTATGTAAAGCTTTAGGAATTGAAAAACCAATTATTCAAGGACCCATGGCTTGGGTTTCAACAGCACCATTAGTTGCAGCCGTTTCTGAAAGTGGAGGTCTTGGTGTATTAGGAGTGGGCTTTGCTCCTTTAGATTTTATAAGAGACCAGATTATTGCTACAAGAAATATGACGAGTAAACCATTTGCAATTAATGTAATTATGGCTCCTGAATTATTAGATCATGTAACAAAAGTGGCTTCAGAGGAAAAACCACCCGTTATTTATGCTGATACGCTAATAGGGCTTGATTTAGAGCTATCCAAAAAATACTTTTCTATATGGCATGAATTAGGAATAAAAGTCATTGTAAAAGCCAGCACCATTCAAGATGCAATTACTGCGGAGAAAGCTGGTGCAGATGCAGTTATTGTAAAAGGCTGGGAAGGTGGCGGACATACTACTTATGAAGCAACAACGGTTCTTGTTCCGCAAGCAGCGGACTGCTTATCCATACCTCTAGTAGCCTCTGGTGGTATTGCTGATGGCAGAGGAATGGCAGCAGCTATTGCTCTCGGTGCTGACGGTATTGAAATGGGAACCATTTTTATGTGTGCAGAAGAAACGGTAGTACATCCAAATGTAAAAGACATCATGTTAAAAGCTGGTGATATGGAAACTGTGGTAACAGGATATTCTACAGATGAGCCATGTAGACAATTGAAGAACAAGCTTTCAGATGAAATAATTGAAATTGAGAACAATTACAGTAAAAAAGAGGCAGCAGTAAAGCTAAAAGAAGTTGCTGAAAGCTCTTTAAAAAAAGCAATGCTAGAAGGCGACGTTGATGAGTTGGGCGCTGTGATGGTGGGACAAATAGTGCCACTAATAACTGAGATTAAGAGTGTAAAGGATATCATACATGATGTATTAGAAGGGTATCATGAAACCATATCGAAGATCGTTAAGTTTGAAGTTTGATTTAAAAATATAGAAGGAAACGGAAAAGCAGACCTGCTTTTCCGTTTCTTTTTTTCATATATACAGCTTATTCTCCATATAACATTCAATGGCCCAGCAACCGATATGAAAAGAAAGGCTTAATTTGAGATATCTTTGGAGTACACCTGTCGTTTATGTTAGCATGTAAAGATTAGATACTTTATATTCGAGTCGACTTGGAAGCGTTATCAATTATGTGCCTCAAATGATGTGACGTCCGCTTTAATGGAGGTCTTTTTTTGAATAGGTATAATTACGGAGAGTGCTGCCATGAAAGAGCTATGCAATATTTTGATTGTAGATGATGAGATATTGGTACGGCAAGGGATCAAGCATCATTTATCGTGGGAGAAGTATGGATTTCGTATTGTAGGCGAGGCTTCTAATGGAAAAGAAGCGTTAGGGCTGATTGAAACTTTGCGCCCGCATATTGTCATTACGGATATCGTGATGCCTATCATGGATGGCGAGGAGCTGACGCGCATTGTCAGACAGAACTATCCTGATATTGAGGTCATTGTGCTCAGTAGCTACGGTGAGTTTAATTACGTGCGATCCACCTTCCAGCAAGGTGTTGCTGACTATATTTTGAAGCCCAAGCTGGATACGGATGAGCTGCTGCAAGTGCTCCAGAGAACGGCCCGCAAAATACCGTCTTTTCATTATCAAGCAGATGCCGGGGATAATCGAATTACGATGGATCATGTGATAGAAAAGCTCATTTCCGGCTATAGCATTGAATACGATATGGAGCTGCTGAAACAGGAATTTCCGTATGCCCGTTTTGCACTCATAGGCGTGGAACAGGCGGAACCACAGGGGAAAGGCCAGTCCCACCCTGCCTCGGACCTATTTTCCAGGCTCACTGATCGAGTGACATCTGCCTGTGAACAAATCGTGTTGCGGCGACTGCCGTCTGATGCAAATGCGGCTGTTTTTTTAGCCAATCTTGATCCACGTGAATTACACTCCTGGATGGCTGCAGTCAGGGAAGTAGCTCAGGAGACGAAGCAAGTCGAACCACAGACGGGCTGGGCGGTCAGCCGTCTATTTGATGATTTTAATCAGATTAGCGAGGTCTATCAGGATGAACTGCCCAAGCTGCTGAGCTATCGCTTTTACTTCCCGGGAACTGCACTCCTGATGGAAGACGAGCTTCCCAAGCCTGTTCAGGTAAACAGCTCGTTTAACTTAAAGCAGTTCACGGAAGAGATGAAACGCGAGCATTTTGATACGGCCTTTCAGGACTTAAGATCTTATGTAGCTGCCATGTCCCGCAACTATACCTCCACCGCTTTTGAATTCAAATCTCTTCTCGGAAACATCGTGTTTAACATTACGACCTTGCTCGGGAATCAGGGGTATGATATGAAAGAGCTGGATGCGGAAAAATACTCCTATTTCAAAGCCATAAATGATACACCTCATGTACATGAAGCTGTGCGATTGCTGGAGACCTTTTTAGAGGAAGCGAATATGCAGATTTTGGCTAAAACGCAGCAAGGAAGCAGTGCGAGCATGAAGAAGCTGCTGGAATATATTGAGGAGCATCACGCCGAGACGCTCAATTTGACGACACTCGGTCAATATTTTCATTTTAATCCCTCCTATTTGTCGAGCTATTTTACAGCGCATCATACAGAGGGCTTCAGCGAGTATTTGAACAAAATTCGGGTTGAAAAGGCTGCGGAGCTGCTGCGGTCGGGTACGATGTCCATTTCGGATATTAGCAGCACCGTCGGCTATTCGGACCCCAGCTATTTTACCAAAGTGTTCAAAAAGGTGACGGGTTACTCCCCCAGTCAATACCGCCGGGAGTATCTCCATTAGAGAGCAAACGCATATCTGCCAGCAGAAAAGAGATTGAATATGAAAAGGTATATGCAAAAAATCAAATATCAAGGTCTGTTCTTTAAAATATTTGTCGTTATGGTGGTCAGCATCACCGCGGTGTCCTTGCTGACCACTTTGGTGACGATTCGAATGTCTGAACGACTCTTTGCCGAGACATTCAGTATTACGAATGCCAAGGTACTCAGCCAGATTCAGTCCAGCTTTGAGTCCTTCAATGACTCGATTGTGAATGCCGTAACCCATGCCTCGGAAAACGGGACGGTCAAAAACTATCTGACAGGCGGTCAATTCGATTCCATTAACTCGGCACGCATCTACTTCGGTATGGCACAGCAGATGAAGCAAATTAAATCAAATGTCGACGCCTATGATGTCAGTGTCGCCATAACGGGCATGAACGGCCGAAGCTTCTATTCCGACTCGTCCTACTGGCCGGTAACTGCGGAGGAGCTCAGGAACAATTTGATTACAGCCCGAAGTGCGGCACAGCCGACACGGCTTATGTATCAGCTGGATACTGATTTACTTCGTCAGCAAATGAATAATACCGGACAGAAACCCACACCCTATATTATCGCCTCCAGGGCATTCATGGAGCGAACTAGCGGTACGTTGTATGGCATGATCTACATTGCCATTCGCGAGCCCGAATTCCGCCGCTTCTATAACAACTTCACAAGCAACGGCAATGATGTACTTATTTTGGATAAATCGGGACTCATTGTGTCGAGCAACCGTCAGGACTTGATCGGACAACACTCCCGTGAGCTGCTGGGCTATGCGACAAAAATCAATGAGCAAGGGCTAAATTACATTAATGCGAACGTGATGAACAAGGAAAGTATCCTCCTTTCCAACTATATTCCTTCGTATGATTTTTACCTGGTTAACATGATTGATAGACAAACCGCAATCGGACAAATTATTGACGTTAAATCGGTTGTATTGATCTGCATTGGCATCGTGTTGATTGCTTTGTTGATCGTTTTTCTGATTTCCCGGCGTTTGATTCGTTCTTTGACTCGGCTGGTTAAGCAAATGTCGACTGTCCGCGAGAAAAATTTTGATAACTATCTCCCGGTAACGGGCAGCTATGAGGTCAGGCAGTTGAGTCATGCCTACAATTACATGCTGGATGAACTGAATGACTATATTCGTAAGCTGCTGGAGACGCAAAAAGGACAACGGAATGCAGAGCTGGCTGCACTGCAACGGCAGATCAATCCACATTTTCTGTACAATACACTGGCTTCGATCAAAATGCTGGTGCTCAAAGGAAACAAGGAAACCGCCGCTGAGACGATCAATGCGCTCATTTCCCTACTGCAAAATACAATCAGCAATGTGAGCGAAACGATCACCATCGAGCAGGAAATGGCCAACATGCAAAATTATGTGTTCATTAACCATGTTCGCTACGGACAGCGGGTACAGGTGAATTATTTTGTATCGCCGGATTGTCTGGAGTACCATGTGCCCAAGCTGATTATTCAGCCTTTTATCGAAAACTCATTTTTCCATGCATTTAATGAGAAAACCGCGGGTCACATCTATATACTGGTGTCCAAAACGGACGATACATTAATCTGCGAGGTGGCCGATGACGGAGACGGTATGGATTTGGACGGGCATACGGCAAAGGACGGACTGCCCAATCCTAAAAGCAAGCGCCAACTGTTCACGGGTATCGGCATCCAGAATGTACACAACCGCATTACCCTTCTTTATGGAGAAGAGTATGGCGTGACCATCTCCAGCAAAAAAGGCGAGGGTACCAAAGTGAAAATGACACTGCCATTGATCGTAAAACCCGCCTCTCCTATCTAATAAAAATATAGGCTGAACTAAAGACAAAGAAGGTGGAACAAGAACGGAGTGGGCGGAATGGTGCTGTACAAGCGTAGCGGTCGCCTAAAAGCTTTCCATAGGAAAGCTCGCATCGGAAGCATAAGCTGTATCCGGATTTCAACCTTATATAATTTGAATAAAGAAATCTGGATACAACAGCGATGGGAAGCACCATCCGACCGCGCAGTGGCGCTTCGTGTACAACTTTAGTTCAATCTAAAAAAAATACCTAAATCTAAAAAAAGAACAAATGTAAGCGGTACCTTTTTTGATAAATCATAATAATAAGACAAATCCGTATAAAGATATTCCTAACTGCCCGCAGAGCAAGGATGATAAACTAGATTCATAAACAAGGTAACCGCTTTCAATAAATTTTAAATGATTATAAAAAAAGAGTAGGGGTTGAACGAAATGAAAAAAATGACTTTCCTTCTGCTGATCGCAAGCTTGATCTTGCTATCTGCATGTTCCAGCAATTCCGAGAAAGCCGCGACCACCACGGATTCCGGTAAGAAAGAAATCACGGTCTGGGCTTGGGACCCGAACTTCAATATCGCGGCCCTAAAGCTGGCGAAAGATCGCTACGTCGCCAAACATCCTGATGTAAACGTAAACATTGTTGAATATGCTCAAAATGATATCGTGCAAAAAATGAATGCCGGTCTTAACTCCGGTTCTAACAAAGGATTGCCTAACGTGGTTCTGATTGAGGATTACCGGGCACAAAACTTCCTGCAAGCCTATCCTGATTCCTTCCATGATATGAGCAACTCGATCAAAGCATCCGACTTCGCCGATTATAAAATTGGACCGACCAGCTACAACGGCAAGCAATACGGTGTTCCATTCGACTCCGGTGTTATGGGTCTGTATGTAAGAACGGATTATTTGGAACAAGCTGGCTACAAAGTAGCTGACCTGACCAACATTGATTGGGACAAATTCATTGAAATCGGTAAAGCCGTAAAACAAAAAACAGGTAAAGATATGCTGACTCAAGATCCAAACGACCTCGGTCTGATCCGTGGTATGATCCAATCCGCAGGTTCATGGTACCTGAAAGAAGACGGTAAAACACCAAACCTGGCAGGTAATACAGCTCTGAAAGAAGCGCTCTTGACGTACAAATCCTTGTTCGATGCGAACATTGTTAAAATGAATGCCGACTGGAGTCAATTCCTGGCAGCCTTTAATAGCGGTGCAGTTGCTTCCGTACCAACAGGTAACTGGATTACACCTTCAATCAAAGCAGAAGCTTCGCAATCGGGTAAATGGGCCGTTGTTCCTTTCCCTAAATTGAAAAATGTACCTGAATCCGTGAATGCTTCCAGCCTCGGCGGCAGCTCCTGGTATGTCCTGAATACAGATGGTCAAGATATTGCTGCTGATTTCCTGAAAGAAACATTCGGTTCAGATCAAGATCTATATCAAGATATGCTGAGCAAAATCGGAATTGTCGGTTCATTAAACGCAGCTTCCAGCGGTAAAGCTTATGACGAGACAGATCCGTACTTCGGTGGCGACAAAGTCTACAAGAAATTCGCAGAATGGACCAAACAAGTTCCAAAAGTCAATTATGGCATGCACACTTATGCCATTGAGGACATCATGACCGTTGAAATTCAAAATTACTTGAACGGCAAAGATGTAGACACCGTTCTGAAAGATGCTCAAGGACAAGCAGAAGCACAGCTTAAATAAGACAGTCCATCTAGCCAAGGCTAAACAATAAAACGATAAGCACTTAAAACCTTGGGCTTGCGAGTTCAAGGTTTTAATGCTGCATAGGGAGTTGATATGGTTATGAAAACAGCCGCACCCAAAATGACGACATCGCGTTTCAAGGCAGGTATGACAGGATGGTTGTTCATATCCATCGCAGTGATCATGATTGCAGCCTTTTATTTCTACCCGATGATCCAGGCGCTTATCTTGTCCTTCAAGACAGGCACGGGGTCTAATCTGACCTTCAACGGCATTGACAACTACAAGCGTCTGTTCACAGATAAAATGTTTATAACCGCCGTGAAGAACACATTTATCTATCTGATTTTCCAGGTGCCATTGATGGTGATTCTGGCTCTGTTCATTTCAGTATTGCTCAATGATAAAAATCTTAAATTCAAGGGCTTTTTCCGCACAGCCATCTTCTTGCCTTGTATTACATCGCTGGTAGCCTATTCCGTTGTGTTCAAGTATTTGTTCTCGGCTGACGGACTGGTAAACTCCTTATTGCTGAATCTGCATGTGATTGGCACGCCGATCCAATGGATTACAGACCCTTTCTGGGCCAAGGTTACGATTATTATTGCGATCACATGGCGCTGGACTGGCTACAATATGATCTTTTACTTGTCTGGTCTCCAGAATATTGACAGCTCCATCTATGAAGCGGCCCGTATTGACGGTGCTTCCCCTATTCGACAGTTTTTCAACATTACGGTTCCACTGCTTAAGCCGATTATCCTGTTCACCTCGATTACATCGACGATTGGTACACTCCAGCTCTTTGATGAAATCATGAATATTACCAAGGGTGGGCCGGGGAACGCTACATCGTCTATTTCGCAATATATCTACAACCTGTCCTTCAAATATTCATCCGACTTTGGTTATGCGGCGACCGTATCCTACTCTATCGTCATTATGATCATTATCTTGTCGATCATCCAGTTCAAAGTGGCAGGTGAGAAAAAATGATGAAAACGAAAAGATTATTTACGTATGCCTTTCTGATCATTATGTCGTTCGTTTCGATCTTCCCGTTCCTGTGGATGCTATCCAGTTCTACCAACCTGTCGGTCGATGTGACTAAAGGTAAGCTTCTGCCCGGCTCCCACCTGATGGATAACATCCATCATCTGATGGATAAGGTGGACATCGTCACTGCGCTGAGCAATTCGGCGAAAATCTCGATTTCCACGACACTGCTGGCGATGCTGATTGCCTCCCTGGCAGGCTATGGCTTTGAAATTTACAGAAGTAAAGCCAAGGATATTGTCTTCAATATCCTGCTGATGTCTAT
The DNA here is from genome assembly GCF_050467745.1 of Paenibacillus sp. NRS-1781. NCBI lineage: Bacteria > Bacillati > Bacillota > Bacilli > Caryophanales > Paenibacillaceae > Paenibacillus > Paenibacillus sp. NRS-1781. The sequence goes on along the minus strand of NZ_JBITPI010000061.1, from coordinate 7,932 downwards.
GATGATTCCGTTTGCGGCGATCATGATCCCGCTCTATCGGATGTTCGGCAGTATCTCCAACACACTGCCTTGGATCGGCATTGATACACTTTCGTCTGTCGTCATTCCGACGGTGACTACGGCGTTTCTGATCTTCTTTTTCCGTCAAAGCACCAAGATGTTTCCCAAGGACTTGCTGGAAGCTGGTCGCATGGACGGATTGTCCGAGCTGGGTCTGTTCTTCCGGGTGTATATGCCTACGATGAAAACAACCTATGCCGCTGCCGCTATCATCACGTTCATGTCGAGTTGGAATAACTATCTCTGGCCTCTGATCGTGCTGCAAACGCCGGAAAATCAAACGATTCCGTTGTTGATTTCGAACCTCGGCTCCGGCTATGCACCAGATTATGGTGTGATTATGATTGCTATTGTCCTGTCCACCTTGCCGACTGCACTGGTATTTTTCCTGATGCAGAAGCATTTTGTAGCGGGTATGGTAGGCTCGGTAAAATAACGGGTTCGCTGTTGTGAAATCCCTTCATATTAATTTAAAAATAAGGAGTGTTCGCCTTGACTATTCACACCCCCAGCCTGGATTGGCTAACCGACGTAACCAAGTTTGCAGTACATCGGCTGCCTGCCTATTCCGATCATAAATATTACGCTACACTTCAGGAAGCGGAGCGTCATGCCGATATGGCTTGGCGTCATAGCCTGAACGGTAGCTGGAAATTCAACTATGCTACGAACCCGGTCAGCCGTCCGGTTGAGTTCCATGCCCCTGATTTTGAATACGGTGGCTGGAGCGACATCCAGGTACCGGGTCATATTCAGACGCAAGGCTTCGGCCAAATGCAGTACGTGAATACGATGTATCCGTGGGACGGACAGTCCGACGTTCGCCCACCACATATTCCAGAAGATCACAACCCGGTCGGAAGCTATATCAAAAGCTTTGTTTTGCCGGAGCATATGGCTTCTGACGGTCAGCCTGTGTTCATTTCCTTTCAGGGCGTCGAGTCGGCCTTCTATGTGTGGTTGAATGGGCAATTTGTCGGGTACAGCGAGGACAGCTTTACACCGTCCGATTTTGAACTGACACCGTTCCTGCAAGCTGGCGAAAACAAGCTGGCGGTTGAGGTATATCAGAGAAGTACAGGAGCATGGCTGGAGGATCAGGATTTCTGGCGTTTTTCCGGTATTTTCAGAGAGGTATATCTGTACACCATCCCATCTGTTCACGTACGTGATCTGCATGCCAAGGCCGATCTGGACGCCCCGTATGCGCAGGGCCTTCTGGAGCTGGAGCTGACCTTGGAAAAAGAAGTAGCAGCCTATGCAGCCGTCGATGTCAAAGATGCTACGGGCCAGATTGTAGCTTCTTTGAAGGCGGATTTTACAGATGGCAAGGCTTCGCTGTCAGCGACACTGGATCAAGTCCAGCGCTGGAGCGCCGAAAAGCCTTACCTGTACACCTTGTTCATCCAAATTCACGAGCCGGACGGGACACTGGTGGAGGTCATTCCGCAGAAGATCGGCTTCCGCAAGTTTGAACTGATCAACAAGGTGATGCATCTGAACGGCAAGCGGATCGTCTTCAAGGGCGTAAATCGTCATGAATTCAACGCCCGCACCGGACGTGCGATTTCGCGTGAAGATATGCTATGGGATATTCGTACACTCAAGCAAAACAATATGAACGCGGTTCGCACCTCTCACTATCCGAATCAGACCCTGTGGTATGAGCTGTGTGATGAGTACGGGGTGTATGTGATCGACGAAATGAACCTGGAAACACACGGCTCCTGGCAAAAGCTTGGCGCAGTCGAGCCTTCGTGGAATATTCCCGGCAATCTGCCTGAGTGGCAGGATATCGTTATGGACCGCGCCATTTCCATGCTGGAACGAGACAAAAACCATGCGTCCATCCTGATCTGGTCCTGCGGCAATGAGTCCTATGCGGGTGAAGTGCTGCGGAATGTAGCCAATTATTTCCGAGCCACCGACCCAAGCCGTCTGGTGCACTACGAAGGCGTATTCCACAACCGCACGTACGATGATACCAGCGATATGGAGAGCCGGATGTACGCCAAGCCCGCAGATATCGAGCAGTATTTGAACGACAATCCGCAAAAGCCGTATATTAGCTGTGAGTACATGCATGCGATGGGTAATTCCGTAGGCGGTATGCACAAATATACAGAGCTGGAGAATAAATACGAGCTATATCAGGGCGGTTTTATTTGGGATTATATTGATCAGGCGGTTATGAAAAAAGATCGTTATGGACGCGAGTACCTCGCAATCGGCGGCGACTTTGACGACCGGGCCACAGACTATGGATTCTGTACGGATGGAATCGTCTATGCAGATCGGAAGGTTTCACCGAAGATGCAGGAGGTCAAATTCCTGTACCAAAATCTGAAGCTGACCCCGGATCGCACAGGCGTGACGATTCGCAATGAAAATCTGTTCGAGGGAACGGATGACTACGAGCTGGTATACAGCCTGCTGCATGAGGGCCGGGAAATCGCACGGAACGTGATTCAAGTGGGCGTAGCCGCACAGACAGAAGCTCATATTCCGTTGACGCTGACAGATACGGCTGGAGTAGATGCGCCCGGTGAATATGTTATTCACACGTCTCTGGTCTTGAAAGAAGCTACACTCTGGGCGGAGGCTGGATATGAAGTAGCCTTCGGACAGCATATTTTCATCGTGGAAGATACCCGTCCACAGACTGTTCCTGCCGGCAGCATTCGCATCGTGCATGGTGATGTAAACATTGGCGTTCACGGTGCAGATTTCAGTATCATGTTCTCCAAAGGAGCAGGCAGCCTGACTTCACTGCGCTACGCTGGACGCGAGATGATCGCCATTCCTCCTGCCCCATTGTTCTGGCGTGCAACCACGGACAATGACAGAGGTGTAGCGCTTGGGTTTGAAGCGGGCGGTTGGTTTGCTGCGAGTCTAACACGCAAATGCGTGGGAATTGAAGTCACGGAGGAGCAAACTGATCACGTAACCGTTACGTTCCGCTATACACTAAGCATTCATGCAGACGTACAGGTAACCGTAGCTTATACCGTCTTTGCCGATGGCAGCCTGAAAGTGAAATCCACTTATGAAGGCGTATCCGGGTTGCCTAATCTGCCGATCTTTGCCCTTTCTTTCAAGGTTCCATCAGACTATCGCCATCTGGAATGGTACGCTATGGGACCGGAGGAAAACTATATCGACCGGGCCTTTGGTGCAAGACTCGGCGTATTCCACAACGAGGCAGCGGACAACGTATCCGGTTATGTCGTGCCACAGGAATCCGGTAACCGTACAGGCGTACGCCGTGTCGATATGACCGACGATTCTCAGCGAGGTATTCGCATTACTGCACCTGCAACCGCGCCTGTGGAATGCAATATTTCACCATACACAGCATTTGAGCTGGAAAGTGCATACCATCAGTATGAGCTGCCCAACGTCTACTACACCGTTGTTACTGTAGCCGGCAAGCAAATGGGTGTCGGCGGCGACGATAGCTGGGGCGCTCCCGTACACGAGGAATACCAAATGGCAGCCGATCAGAAGCTGGAGTTTGAGTTTACCGTACAACGGGTGTAAATAAGCACGCTCACCGGATAGACAAGTAAATATAACAAAAGCCCTTCCACTGCTTCCTCATGAGAAGCTAAAGCTGGAAGGGCCATTTCTATTTCAAAATAACTTCAATATCACGTCCAGGATCACTGTACTTGTAGATGCCAGGATTTAGTTCCAATTTTCCGTCTAATTCAATATCTTTGTAACGGTCAACATTAACTCCTGTGGATATCATCCCCTTCGCAATGATCTCAGGCACTACTTCTTTACCGTTAATTCGCATCGTTGTTTGGTTGACGCCTTTGAAGCCAGGGGAACCGGATTTCGATTCGACAATCAAATCTTTTCCCTCTGTATAGTATGTGAAATCAATTTGATAACCGTCCGCATTAAGCTCTGCGAACTGTTTTTCTTCTTTAGGTTTATGAAGAGTGATCCAATTCTTGGACGTATCACGTTTCTCAATGACAGCATCTTTCAATATAAGTTTCATTGGAACATCAGACCAGTTCTTATACCACTCTGGAGATTCGAATTGATATAAGTGTTGATAATTTTCAGGACCAGCTCCTTTAATATTCCATCCTCCGCTAATTTTTTTATCCCCTATAACCAGTTGAGCAGTTTTATAATGAACATTTCCTTTTTTAAGTGAATCACGCTCTGTTACTAGAATTTCAATATCCAAGGGGGTAACAATCAGTTGGTCTAAGGTAGTGCCTGTATTTTCTTGGAATTCGGCGCTGGTATGCAGCTTCTTGGAATAAATCGCTTCACTTGCTTTTTTTCCATCCGCTTCAAATTCGAACTTCCAAGTACCTTCAATTCGTTTTGCTTCCTCAATGTAACAAAAATGAAGGTTTGCCTTTTTCCAATCCTGTGCAGTCATGTTGAATACCTGCTCAATATGCAAGTCTGAGCTGTCGCTAGGTAGAATGGTTGGGATGGCGTCTGTCTCTTTGTCGCCCACTTTCATTACCAAATGCGGGTTCCCACGTCCTAAATCGGATGGTGCCGCAGCAACTCTAAAACGGACAACAGTCTTGCTGTTGGTTTGTCGAACGGATTCTATATAAATGTTAGGATACTGCTTGCTCCCGGTAACAAGGGTATCCCCAGCCTGATGATCCGTCTTTAAGAGAATATCCTGGTTACGATAAAAAATTAGATTCCGTGCCTCAAAGGTGTAATCTTTTTTACGATCCTTTAAAGTATCAACCGTTTCATAAATGCCGAGGAGCTTCTGGCTTTGAGGATCGTAATTTAAATATCCGTGTGCTCGTTCCTTGGTATCAGAATTGCTAGTTACCATCGTGTTCTCTATAGCAAACCCAATATAACTGGTTGGATCGGTTCCTGGATCCAGAGAGATCAGCATTTTCATTTTTTCGCCATCCGTTACAACACCATTCAAATTCATCGTAATGCCTGCACTGGATGCTTTTAGATCATACCGCTGGCCAATACCATTATTTAGCGCAATGGTTACACTACGTCCGCCTATTCTATCCCAATTGATAGCCACACCAGCGAATACAGGGATGGCAACGAGCAGAAAACATGAGAATACGATACTCGCAGGAACAATTTTTGCTCGATGCATAGGTGCTTCCTGTGACTGTTGCAAAGCTGCTTTTCGTTTGGTTGCTTCCTGTTCTATATTTACCCACATTGCATCATAGTCAGGTTGAGGAATGTGCTGTTCTTTTTCATCATATCGACTCACTGCTACTCATCTCCTTTACTTGGGATACCATCATTTTTTTTAGCAGTTTAAGCCCCCGATTTAATCTGGATTTAGCTGTTCCTTCGGGTATATTTATAACTCTAGAGATCTCCGGCACAGTCAATTCGTTTACATAACGAAGGACTACGACCATTCGAATTTTATCTGGAAGCTTGTTATATAGCTTGTGTAGCTCTGTCTTCGTTTCTCGATGATATAAGCTCTCTTCCACCGGATTAAATGAATGAGGACGTGACAATAAAAAAGTTCGTATTTCCTTCATCAGCCCAATTTTCCGCCTTCTAAGTACATTGTTGCACTCATTGGAAGCAATTCGTAAAATCCACGATTTGAGATCTTGTACCTTGGACCTATCGGCCAAGAGTGCTTTGACAAACACTTCCTGGCAAACATCTTCTGCATCTGCTTGATTTTGCATCAGATAATAACAAAAATAATATATCTGTTCCTTATATAGCTCAAACAGCTCTCGATCAGTCATATACGCGCACCTCCCTTGTTGTGGTCTCATCTATTAAGACTAATAATAGAGTACAACCGTTCATTTATATCGAAAAAAGGCAGCCCTATATATAGGACCACCTGTTATGGATTGTTCGATTCCCGACGTTTGACCAGCCCTCAATGAAAATCATTGCTCTTTACCGCAAGCACCTGACGGGCTATTAGCATAAAGGCATCAAAGGAATGGCAGTGCTTTAATCGTTCCAGCGTTTCTTCCTGACGGATCAGTTCTACAAACAGATCGTAAATCCCCATCGCCTGCTCGTAATCCTCTTTACAGATCGAAAGCAGGAATACAACATGGACCTCATGGTTGGCATCCCATTGAATCGGCTTTTCCAGCAGACACACGCTTACGACCGTCCGGTTAGAGCTAAGCTCCAAGGGATGGGGAATCGCCATACCTCGATCCAGTGCCGTAGATCCCAGCTTCTCCCTCTCCATGACTGCTGGCAGGAACTTGTCAGTCACAACTCCCTTTTGCCTCAAAATACCGCTCATTTCTTCAATCAGAGCATCCTTTTTCGGCCGATCGGATCGGGTCATAAACAAGTCTTGGTCAAAATACCGCAGCAGTGAAATTTCCTGCTCCTCATCGCTCGCACGCACCATCCGTGTGATCGTCTCCATATCCCGTTCCGAAGGAATCGGACTAATCACCGCCGACGGCTTATCCTTACGCTGCTGCAAGTGGATGGTCGATACGATCAAATCCTCGTCGACAGTAAGCATTTCCTCGTATTCCCGAAGTGAAACCACTCGGGATACATCCAGCTCGGCGAACAGCGAACGCAATCTGGATTCCAAAATCCGGGCGGTTCCATAGCCGGAGCCGCACACTAGCAACACGGTTTTACGACGCCGATGCGGAATATTGTATTTGCGTTCCAAGGCGGCTCCGATATGAAGCGCCAAATAACCGATTTCGTTATCGTTGATGTCATACGGAAATGCTTTTTGCAGTTCTTTTACCGTACCGACCGTGATTTCATAAGCAAGCGGGTAATATTTGCGGATATGTCCAAGCAACGGATTACGCATGTTCATGCCATGCTCCAGCCGGGTCAGCATCGGTTTCAGATGCACAAACAAATCCCGGGACAGCCGTTCATCTTCACGCAAATCATAGGTGAAGCGCTCGTAGACAAATGTCAGCATCTCGCGGACAGCCAGGAAGAGACGGTCAGACTGGAGACGCTCCCACTCGGTTTCGGCCATCTTTTTGCTGACGATGTGCAGCAGGACATAATCCAGTTCCCCCAAAGGACAGGTGATGCCAAAAGCCTCTTCCAGCTCACTCAGAATGGTAGTAGCCAGCTCAATATCCCGCTGACCGCCTGCCACCTTTTCAAAGCGCTCCAATCCATGCCCTTCCTTCACTCGCAGTACCATAACCGCCAGATGGGTGATCAGGTCCTTCAGCGCCAAATCCGCCATCTTGATGCCGTTGGGCCGCAGATGCTTCAAAATAATTGCACGGATTCGCGGTAAATCCAGCCCCTGAAACAGCTGTTGCTGTTCCAAAGGCATACCGCTGCGTTGTCCTTCTTCATCGCGTACATCGGCATACTCAGCGAGACAGTAACGGATACTCTTCTCTTCCCCGACCACCTTCACGCCATATCCCGGCTTGGTGCGCAGGGTGAGAGCATAATCATCCAGAATCCGCCGAATAATTTTAAAATCATTATTCATGGTCGCCCGGCTAATATACAGCTCGTCGGCGAGGTCTTCCATCTTCACGTATTCTCCCGTATTCAGCAGCTTGAACAGCTCATACCGTATGCGCTCTTCCGGTGCTCCCGGCAGCCGCCCGCTTACCTCCGTTTCTTGCTGACCTTCCTCAGCGAAAAAACGGTATCTTTCGGGATCAACGACCATGATTGTATAGCCGCTGCCTCTCTTGGATTCCAGCCGTGCTCCATATTCATTCAGAATACCGCCCAGCTTTTTGAGATCGTCGCGGATCGTCCGCTCTGTGACCTCCAGCCGCTCAGACAACGCTTTGGTGGTCCAAGACCAGCCCTGTTCGTTTCCACTGACGAGCTGGTACAGCTTTTTCAAGCGTTTGTAGGGAAAATTCATGTAGCTTCAAGACCTCC
>NZ_JBITPI010000060.1:0-1082 GCF_050467745.1 Paenibacillus sp. NRS-1781 | reverse complement strand
GACGGATTGTCAAGCCAAGTGCGACAGTTCTTCTGAAAAGGATTCGTGAGCAGTCTTCCAGCCCAAACATTTTCGTGGTCTGTGGTTGATGAGATGGAGGGCATTCTCCAAATCTTCATCCGTGATGTGAGCGAAATCCGTCCCTTTGGGAAAGAACTCTCGCAGCAAGCCATTGGCATTCTCATTTGAGCCCCGCTGCCAGGACGAGTAAGGATCAGCAAAGTAGACCTGAATGCCATGCGTAGCTTCCAGGCTGGGATAACAAGCAAATTCCTTGCCTCGGTCAGCGGTAGCGGTCTGGAAGGCTCCGGTAGGGTACTGAGAAGCGGCTACGCCAAAGGCAATCTCCATCGATAGCGCCGTGCGGTCAGGCATCTTGATCGCGGTATACAGACGCGTTTTGCGTTCAATGAACGTGGCTACGCAGCCCTTACTTTTTCCACGGCTCGAGACGACGGTATCCAGTTCCCAATGGCCGAACGTTTCCCGAGAACGGACGTCTTTAGGGCGTTTTGAAATGGGTTTACCTATGGTAAACTTGCCACGGGTTTCTGCTGGCTTCTGTCGCTTGCCTTTGTGCCGAAGTACGGTTAGCGTCCCTCTCACCAAAAGGCCTGCATACAGCCAGCGATAAATGGTTTTGAAACACACCACACGCTGTCCTTCCTGACGCAACCGCTCTACGATCTGCTCTGGAGACCAGGTCGCCTGAAGCTTCTCTTCGATGACCGCCGCCTGCTTAGCAGTCCACTTTCCGGCAGGAATCGAGGCCTTACGTCGCTGGTGGTAGCTCTCTTGAGAGCGCTCGGCATGATACGCCTTTTGCTCGTCATGGCGTTGGAGTTCGCGACTAATGGTCGCATGGTGCCTGCCCAGTTCCTTGGCAATCGCTCTTGCACTTTTCCCCTGCTGATGCAGGATTTCTAGCTTGCTTCGTTCGATTATGCTAAGATGTGAATAACTCATGGACTGATTCTCCTTGTGTGAATGCTGGTGTGGTAACTTTCATTCTACACGAATCAGGCCATGAGCCCTTTTTTATTTATTTCCAGCAGGTGTCGCACTTCATATTACAATCCGTC
>NZ_JBITPI010000059.1:0-5559 GCF_050467745.1 Paenibacillus sp. NRS-1781 | reverse complement strand
CATATGTACCGTAAAATCATCACAAAAATTTCTGCACCCTTTGCTGGCGGCTCTGTTTATCTACATAGAAGACCCCCTCCATCTACAACAAAAAGAGTGGCTTCTCACCACTCGATATTTGCCAAGGCTAGTTCCATATCCTGCTGTGTCGTCAGCGTATAGATATTGGTCGTTGCTACGTGATCATGTCCAAGGATTTGCTGGATGGTCGTCAAAGGAGTCGTTTTCACCAGCTTATAGCCAAGCGTATGTCTGAACATATGGGGTGTGACCTTCACATTGATCCGATCCCCGTATTTGTTCAAAATCAGGTTGATCGCATTTCGTTCCAATGCTCCACGCTGGCCAATACATAGATATTCTGATTCCACTTGTGGCCTGACTTCGAGATATCGGGTGATGGCTTTACGTACATCCTTATTCATCGGTATGGTTCGATAGGCATTTCCTTTGCCAAGTATCCTCAATAAACCTTTGCGTTCACCTATCTCAATATCCTTCAGCTTGATGCCAACCAATTCGCTTACCCGTATCCCTGTTCCTATCAGTAATTCAATCATACAGATATGTAGCCGATTGCCCATACGGTGAATTTCATTCCGCAGCTTCCACAAATCCTTTTCCTCAAGACCCTTATACTGCCGAACGACCTTGTTCCTGACCGCTTCGATATGTATTTCTTCCTTTATATATCCTTGATGATGCATCCATTGTGAAAATACGTTGATACTGGCGATCTTACGGTTGATGGTGAGTACCGCTTGGTTGGTGCTTTGCAGATATTTCTTGTACTCTACACCATCCAATTCAATCCACTTGTCCAGTCCATATTCCGTCTTGCCCCGATACCAAGCTATGAACTGCAATACGTCCCGAATATAGCAGGAAACCGTGTTCTCGCTCCGATCCTTACTCCGTAAATGCGCTTCAAATCCTTGAATATACTCCATATTCGCCCCACCCTTCGCTTTGTGTGTCACATCATACCGTTGATGTGGGGCAAAGTCCACCGTTTGCATAACCTATCTTATGCACTGATTCTGGCTACTTTACAGGCTAATTCAGGGCTGAAACTGGCGTTTATCTATACACATATTGACGACATAACGTTATGGCTCCGAATCATTAGGCTCCACATATCCTTCCTCCATCTCGACCGATTCCTCAATAGCTTCATAATCAGCATCCACCACATCCGCTTCGATCATATCCAGAAATAGCTGCTTGCGTTCCTGTTCCAGTGCTTTCGTATTGACCAGCAATTCACGTCGATCATTCCACTCGTTGGGTGCGCGGTTCTTTAAGTAGAAGATCATCGCTGTCGGATTGGGAGGCTGATATCGTTTCACTTTCTCGATACGCGTCTTCTTTTTTCCATTTTTGTCCTCTTCAATAATCGTTTTTATTTCTTCATATTCATACCCCGTAGCAGCTTTCAAAAGTGAATTTTCCACGTGGGATATGGGGACAGATCTGCTCCATTTGACTAGTTCAGCCAGCATCGGATGCTTATCAATGTACTCGTACCAAGTCGTTTTACCTATGTCGAGTTTCTTGATAATGTCCTCTGCATTCACGCCTTCTTCGAACCATTGCTGAATCTCCGCTAACCGAGGATATACATGGGTTTCCCACTTGGTTGGACGTTCCAATGCTTCTGCAAATTTCGGATGTTTCCTTCTATAATCGCCTAATGTCCAAATATGAATATTTAATCGTTTGGCAATCTCCTCATCTGTTGCCCCTTCACGTACCCAAACAGGAATATCCCTGAGCCTTGGCACAACAAATTGAACATACTTGGTTAGTATTTTAGGCTTGTTTCTTTTTGGTTTGTCGTTGTTCTTGCTCATTCTGCTCACCTCCATCACGAAAAAAGGGAACAGCCAACTATCGACTATTCCCCATATGTATCAGCTTACCCTTCCAATTCAGCCTCGTAAAACAATTCGATATCTTCAATTACCTTTTGAATCAACTCGTTATCCTCCGTAGCTTCCTCAGCCCCAAGCACATTTACCTTTTCGGCTTGCATGCCCTTCAGGAATCGAATCACTATATTCACTTTGGCCTTGCCCAATTAAATCACCCTTTCGGTTTAGTCAGCACATGATACCTCTGACTTTGCCCACTCAGCAACAACTTCTTGATAGCTATACTGCTTACCTTCCCGAATTAAATACACGCCGCTATTATCGCCAACGTGGGCAATATATCGCTGCACGATCACATCTACATATTTGGGATCAAGCTCACTGGTATAGCAAAGCCGATCCGTTTCCTCACACGCAATCAAAGTTGAACCTGAGCCACCAAATGGATCAAATACGATATCACCAAGCTTGCTCGAATTTTTAATTGGGTAGCTAATCAAGGGAATCGGCTTCATCGTGGGATGATATTCATTCCGGAATGGGCGATCAAATTGCCATAATGTCGTCTGCTTGCGATCACTGTTCCAGTAGTGTCCTCCTGTCGGCTTCCAACCGTATAATACGGGTTCGTGCATCCAGTGATAATCTTGTCTACCCATTACCATGGCTTGTTTAGCCCATATACAACATTGAGACAGTTTGAATCCAGCTTCAATAAATGCCTTTCTAAAATTCAAACCTTCACTATCTGCGTGGAACACATAGATGCTTGCTCCATCATCTGCTACTTCATACATCCGAGTATAAGCAGCGAACAGGAAATTATAAAACTCGTGATTGTCCATTTTATCGTTCTCTATTTTTAATGCATCCTTGGTTTTACCTGTATAATCCACATTATAAGGTGGATCGGTTACAATAAGCTGAGCCTTCTTACCATCCATCAATGTTGTAATATTCTGCTGATTAGTCGAGTCTCCGCAGATTAGCCTATGCTTCCCAAGTAGCCAAATGTCACCTTTACGAGTGATCGGATGTTCAGGTAATGCTTCTTCTAGATTAAAATCATCCTCATCATCCACTGTTTCTTCGTGCAATGTATTCAGCAACTTCTCCGCTTCAGACCAATCAAAGCCCGTTAGCTCAATATTATATTCTGCTTCTTTCAACTCATCTAATAATGCAGCCAATGCTTCAAAGTCCCATTCCCCTGTAATTTTGTTAAGCGCTATGTTCAGGGCTTTCTCTTTTGACTTATTCACATCAACTATGACACAGTCGACTTCATCGTAACCGAGTGCCTTCAAAACTTTAGCACGTTGATGGCCTCCTACAATGGTATAATCGCTATTACAAATAATCGGTTCACAATAACCGAATTCGAGGACACTATTCCTGATCTTTTCAAACTCTGGATCACCCGCTTTTAAATCCTTCCTTGGATTATATTCGGCGTGTACCAGTTGATCGATCTTCAATTTCATCCACTTCATTTATAAAACTCTCTCCTTTATGTCTACAGCTTTCTCATTATTTCTGGCGTTTTTTATGTACGGATTTAACGTTTTTACGTTTGCGAATTTGATTTCCAATCCACTTAATCCCCCTTTCTACCTTCATTTTTAAAAAGACTGCAATCCAAATCCAGATGCAAAACACAACAATTGCTGTGACAACTCGTGATATTTCTACACTTATTGCTTGTAACATTAATAGCATTTATATTTCTCCTTTCCAAAATGAAAAAGGAACCCTTGCTCATAGCCAGAGTTCCCGTGTTATGATTCTATAATTGTAAATCTGCTCATTGTGTCACGTGACACATTTTTATATACACAACCACGTTTTGCATTTTGGAGTAAGGACGGCATCCTGCATCTTCATGACGAAGAGCATGCCGCACAGCACGGCAAGTATGTACAAACGAGTCTGACGCCAACTCATCGCGACACCGCTGACCTCAAACTGCTCGCAGCAGAGCTTCCAACATGAATCATTTCCCCTGTTCTTCCGGGGTTTTATGGCATGCGCAGGCGGCAAGGAACCAGTTAACCAGCGGAAACATGAACAGTCTGGTCAGAACCCTTGCGCGGTTCAATTCCGCAGCGTGCCTTTTATATGGAATGGAAATCCATTTTTTTGTTGAACAATTACAATAAAAGACTTATAATGTAAATGTATATAACTACCTGTAAAAAAACTTTATTGATCATGAATACTCTAATAGTTTCTATACATACTGGTTGATTGATAAAGCGTGCAGGAAAAAAATCAAAGAAAGTGGGCTTATGAGTATGAAAAACATCAAAAAAGCTTCTGTAGTATCTGTTTTATCTTTAGCTCTTGCAATTCCATTAACTGCTTCTGCAGCAGCTACGACCGATGTTGCACCAGCTACAACTGACTCAGCAGCAGTTTCCCAATCTGCAAACACATCGACCGATGTGAACACACCAAAACCGGGGGATCATGTCATTACTCCACAAGCTACTGATGGACAAATTGTCGATCGTCCAGTAGCTGGATTTAATGATTCTGCTGATTTTGACGTTAAAGCAGGGTATGGATATGTAAGGTTGTACTTGAGAAACACAGGGAACACTACTATAACTTTTACTGTGAATCAGGGAAGTGCATCTGGTGCGGAAAAGTACAGTGGAACAGTAAAACCTGGTAAAACATTCGATGAAATATTAAATTCAAGCAAGCCATGGACTGTAGGGAAATTTTATGTTAGTTTAAGTAGTGGTTCTGGTTCCATGTCTGGAAAGCTTGGAGTTCGGACTAGTACTAATACGAATTTTTAAATATAATTGCTGGGAAAGCGGGCCAATGAGGCTCGCTTTTTTTGTTGGGGGTGATGTTCATGAAGAAAAGCCCGAAACCAGGAATATGTATGCTTTGCAATGACCCTAACCCGGAGCATACAACGATGGGCGCATCCTTTTGTGATACATGTTGGGATGTCATGAAATCTGGGGATGAGGACAAATTGGGTGAAAGGATCGTTTGGGACAAGTGATATCAAGAAAGTGGGCAAAAGCCAGCTTATTATGGTTTAACTGCCCATTTTCCGGTATTGTCCGATTTTTATTCTTTGACGGCCATTTTCGGTAATTAGTAAAACGGTCTTGTTCTTCCTCTCTAGTTACTAAGTACAAATGGTTTAATGCAACTTTTAAATTTTGCAATACCAGTCCATATTCAACAAGATAAATTTGAATATGTAAATCAAAAATTTTAAAACGATATTCCTAGCCAGTTAATAATATGACTTGATTACGTGTATGAATGCTGCTGAATCTATGTATGATCTATACGTGGGATAGGGGAAACTCAAAACCGCGATAAAACCACTTCGCTACGCTTCGTAAACGGTAGTATCGCCTGCCGCCGTTTCCCCTCCCACACCCAACCCCTTTGCGGCTAATTAAGTTCACTTTCTCAACTCCAATCATCCCTTTACTCTAAAATTCATAGCTGGACAAATGTATCTAATTCCATCACTTCCTCTCTACGGGCTGACAAGCCCACCATATAAACTCGTATACAAACATGTTTCCTATTCTCCGTCCGTTTGTTTCCAATTTTATAGTAGAAAACATCCTGTCTTCGCTTCAATTTCTCCAATATAATAGCGGATTTTTAAAAGCTGTTTCCATGTTTCCAGTTTTGAGCACTCCTT
>NZ_JBITPI010000058.1:0-71144 GCF_050467745.1 Paenibacillus sp. NRS-1781 | reverse complement strand
GAGAAGGGCACCTACATGCGAAGCCAGCCGTTTTAAAAAGGTCCAATCCGTCTCCTGATACTGCATGATGAATTGACCTGTCGCTTTTTTCTCAAAAGCTTCATCAATCTTGTCTGAGCCTTTATAATCGGCTAGTACCGCATCTACAATATCTACATACTTTTGATGGATGTGTTGAAAGGAGCGGTTTTTGAGCTGCGTATCCAGTTTGAAGCTATGAGAAATGACGTCGAGATTCACCACGATCTCTTGATGCAGGTGCTGTACATCTACGCAGTACAATTGCCCCATAAATAAAGGGTGTTTCCGTTCCTTGGCATCCGAATACCAGAGTTCGATTTTATCGTCGCTGCTCGCTTTAGTAATGATCGTGTCTGCCTGATCGGCTTCCAAGCTGCCTGTGATCACCAGTCTGGCATGTTCTCCCAGCTCATGACTCATGTGGACGTGTGAAAGTCGCAGCTTTCCATAGGGCCAGATGACATGTAGATGCTGATAGGTAAAGCGGTCTTTCGCTACGATGCTCATCCCTTACTCTCCTTGCTTGATAAAATCAGCCATCCTGTCCGTCATCTGTAATGGAGATGATGCCTCCACCACCCGATCCCGTAGCGGAATTGTCCGTGCTGCCTCCAGCAAAAAAGGAGGATATCGCGTCTGTTACACCTGTGCAGCTACACATTAAGGTCGAATTACTGAGCAGGGCAGGGGCACCCTCGATCAACACATCCTCTTTTCCGCCTGTCCACTTGGACCCAAACGCAATTTCCGGCTCACAGGGAAGACCCTGCTTCAATTTACACAGACCAAAAGCATTGATTTTGCTAATATTCGCTCCACAAATGGCATCTTCTACGCTCAGGACGGGTTTATCCTTAATGTAGACGCCGTGGCTGTACATCGTATTAAGCACACCCGGGTCTGTACCTTGACTGCACTGTAGCTTGGCTCCTCTGACCACATAGGAATGCTCTCCGCTGAGTGCACCTTGGGCCAGTGCCTTAATAAGTAGGGGTAAAAACATATAAGCACCTCCTTGGATAAAAGGTAAACATTTAAGAAAGCTCCGACCATGTCGCGGTGTGCAGCATGGCATAGGTCAAGGGAACCCATAGGGGGGCATCCTCGAGCTTAAACTGGCAGCTCCCGATCACAGCCTTGCCATGCCAGGAGCGCACAAAGGCAATCTGATAATAAGGGGAGGGGGAAACTAGAAAAATAGCTTCATAGCAGCCCATGATAGTATCTTGAATAGAAAGAGCCTTTTCATCCACAAGCTTCATACTCGGTTGTACACGACTCGTTTGCTCAATCATCTGTTGTTGATAGATTTCTATTTGCGAGGGGTCCAGATCCTGCCCACTTTGGTGCAGTCCGAACAGGATTCCGCCCAGCTTGTCTTGAACGATGTAGCTTTTCGATGGGTCCATCGTCTGCCTGGCACGAGCCTCTGGAATGAGAGAATCCGGCAGGGATAGGGTGAGTTGATCCTCGAAAACAGGAAGGGCTTGAAAACGGATTTCCTGCTGATCCGGAAGGGTTAGTGAGCCCTTCAAAATTCCCTCTATCGCTTCTTCAATAGATACCAGCATCCAGCTTTCATCGTTCTCCGCCCCGCTTAACTGCTCTTTCAACGTTTGTTGATAATGCAGCTTCAAAAAAAATTCATCCCAATGCTCCGTCAAGATTGAACCTCCTTATAAGAGTTCTAGCTTCTGTAGCCGAAAACCACGCAAACTTCGACGAAGTAAGCTTTCAGCAGCCTCCAAGCTAACGATGAAATAAGGTTCCTTTACGTTGGACAGTCGAAAAAAATGATGTCCATTCACCTTTTGACTATCCAGCACAAGGCGTTTCAGCGTTTGATCGTGCGGATAAAATTCAGTCTGCTCTGAAATACCATCCACAGAGGGAACAGATGAAATCCAATATAACTCCTGGCGGCCAGGCTCCCGGTTCACGATATACAGCTGTTTAAAACGGGCTTGTGGATTATATAGCTCCAGAATCCGTTTCATCGGATCGGAAAGCAGCGGCTGTGAGGCTGAAAAAGGCAGCCAGTCCGCATACTCCGCATCTTCTGTCGCATGAACATCTAAAACCTGAGCCGGGGGCATGCCAACAAATGGTGTTTTAAAAAGAACCGTATTTACAGGTTCGATCTGGCGCGAAATACGATGATCGTCGACCAGCACATAATAATGGCGCATACACATTCCTCCTTACTCTGTCCACACGATGGATTGACGCTGAGCTTCATTCAGCTTCCAATGCTGTTGGTACCTTCGCGGGACAAGGGTTCCTTGCATCGAAGCCCCCTCAAAATACGCATGTTCAAACGAATGTACATCCGTAAAATCGGCCCCATCCAGATTGGTGTATTCAAAACGAAGTCCGCATAGCCCCGGCACCCGAGCTCCATATTCCCGATGTGGCTGTCCACTGGCACGGCTGAAGCTAGCACCTCTCAAATCGCTATATCTAAAATCCGTGTCGGTCAGTAGGCACCCCTGAAAGCTGCCTCCTTCCAAATTCGCTCGTTGCCAGATGCTCCCGATCAATATGCAGGTGTGAAACTGGCTTTCCCGTAAGTCACTGTGGCTAAAATCGTTATAGCGCAAATCCTTTCGGGTCAGGTGGAGGTGGGGAAGGGAGAGCCGCTTTAGGTTTTCGTAAACATAGGGCTCTTCTTCACTGGATTGCATCAATTGTTCGCTTACATCATCTGGAACAAGCGCTTTCTGATCTTCGACATATAGATTCTCGCTGATATCCTTGTACTCGCCTGTTCGGATGGCTAAACGATCAGCTTTATGAATGGCGAAATACTCAGGCATTTGAACTGCTTCTGCCATTCCTAAGCGCAGGAGGGAGTTCACAAACTGGTGGAAAAAAGGTGCGGATTCCAGCATCAGTCGTTCAACGTCCACAGAAGTAATCGTCCCCATGTATATTTTTCGTTCCTGCTCCAAGGTTTCCAACATGGTACTCATCGGTGCGTAAGCCCATGATGCGTCATAGGTTAGCTTGCAATCGGAATCATCTTCGTACCATTCAGCAGAATAAGCCTCGACTATGTATAGGTAGGATTGCTCCAGCATCTGAGTGCGCAAGAATGAATAGTGGATATATCCAATGTGTTCTTTTTGACCTTGTTGCTGCATGCTTAGAATGCGTATACACAAATCCCTGAACGAATTGTTGAAGTCCGAAATGAGCTGATCCTGACAACGTTGGAACTTGTTTTCCAGCGTATCCAGCTGTAATTCCAGTAAGGGTGTAAAATGATACTCCTTAAAATGGTGTAACGCCGCTTGTTTATCCATCTGCTAGTTCTCACCTTCCGTTAGTTCATCTTAATTTCCGTGCCGGAGAAGGTGGTTTTGTCATCCAGCGTAATAGTGTTACCTTTACCGGATAGCTCGATTTTTCCGGCGGAAAGCTGGATGTTGCCGGAACTCATAACGATATCGGAGGTCGCGCTAATACTCACATTTTTTCCGCTTACAATATCAATGCCGGTTTTATCGTTAATCACAATGGACATTCCGTTACCTGAGATGACGATTTGATCCGGGGCCAGCATGATTTCTTTGCCGTATTTCGTTCGCAGCGTCTTAATGGCCGGGTCAGCCATTCGATCTGGTGCAGGAGCTGCTGCGGACATTGCCGAAGAAGACTTTGCTCCGGCAGACGAAGCAGCAGCAGTCGCATGTCCAGAAGCGGCAGAGGATTTTCCCGTGGAAGGCTGCGGTTCTCTTTTAACCGAGCTGATCGCGTATCCTTCTTCCTCCTTATAACTGGGGAAATAAATACGAATGCTGTCCCCGTCCTCAGGCATACAATACCAGCCCGTGTTATCCGCAGATGCATAAATGGTAGAGTAGGGGAACCAGTAATCCGTGTTCGGATCTTGCTGATCGTCCATATCGAGCTGGGCGCGGACCTTGTCCCCACGAACGCTCCGTACCTTGCCATGAATGGAAGCACCGATAATGGAGCGATTGTAGTCTTTAATAGGACGTAAGCCGCTTCGTGGCGACAGCTTGGCGGTATGGGTCAGCACGCCATCCTTCATCTCCGTTAGCACCTCAGCTACGATCAGCTTATGGCCTTGGAAGGTCACTTCATACCCAGGCTCCAGCAGCTTCTCTGTCTCGACCTCATATTGGATAAAATCAGCATCGCGTACGCCGGGAATATGGTTTTCGGAGGCGGTTTGAAAATCCGCGACCCGTTTGGTGACTTTATAATTGGTGGATTGTATTTCTCCTTTGCTCAGGCCCATAGGCAGGCCAAAATAAAACTTTGGTACGCCATAGCCCACCGCAGGAATGAGTGGAGAGTAGAAGTGAGAAGCCATCCGTTTCAAAAATTGCCAGTCGGTTTCATCATATTGCATGATAAAGGTGCCGATGGGCTTCTTATGGGACACAACATCCATGGCTTCGGCTTTGGAGTAGTCCGATACGATACTTTCGATCAGACCCGTGTAGGTGAGCTTGGGGTTCTGGAAAGAGCGCTGATGCCGCTTAATATCTAGCTCATAGGTATGAGATATGGCTTCGACGGTCAGGTAATGAACGCCGTGAACGACTTTTTCCTCCACATCCAGGGCAATACCTCGAAAAAGGGGCTGTCGATTGCCATTTTTGTCTGTAACAAAAGCTTTGACCTGAGTTTCTTCATCTGAAGCACGTACATACAGCTCGCGCTTTTTCTCCGAGATGATGCCTGTACAGATCATCCGGGCATGGTCATTGACTGTTTTTAAGATTTTAAGCTCATGAAGGCGAACGAATTCATAAGGCATGATTTCGATATGACCGTACGTCACGATATTTTCCATAGGTGTCTCCTTTCCTAAATCCAGCATATGTATTTATCGGTTAAAAGAGAGAGTTAGTTTATAGAATGGCCCATTCGTTGGGGGATTTTCTATGTGTATTTCTGGAAAGCAGAGGATGTATATTCCTTTTCATCGTCTCGACACGTGGATGGTAGTAATAAATCGGAACGCGAAAGCATTGATATGCAAGAGATGGAAAGCAATTTGAAAATGTCCCACGCTCAAGAAATTGTACGAGGGTTGAGTGCGGGAATAGTGCTGACTTCGACTACCTGCGTCACATGCAAAAGGATGGGCTGCTGTCATGCACTTGCGGAGCAGGAGAACAGGCTTATTTGGTGATTGAATTCTATGGTATGGGAACAACCTAATTCCAGTATTAGGCTATTCCCTATGGGGATTGCAAACGTAAAACAAATGGTGAAGCTCATGAAAAATAAGCAGCCCATCCTCGGTTGAGAATGGACTGCTTATTTTCGCTTCTCTACATCGGTTTTCCAGTTCAGATTGCTTATTTAAATAAAGGCAAGACTTTTGCTTGGATTTTATGCAAGAGGAACGATTTTCACGCTAATATGGATCGAGTATTCCGAAGGAGACTTTTCATAAAATCGGAGTCGGGAGATACATTGCCAACAATTTTAATTCTACGCTTTCTAACATCCAGACTTTTCATTTGATCGGTGAGAGCAACGCCGTTAAAGGGTAATCCGTCCGGTAAAGGAACTTCAAATGCGTAATTTTTAGATTGGTTCGTGATGGGGCACATGACGGCAAAACCAGTCAACTCATTAAAAGGTTTATCAGATAGTGTGATTGCGGGTCGTCGTCCAGCTTGTGGATCAAAATCTAGCCAAACCAAATCTCCGCGTGCAGGAATGATCAAATCAATTCGTCTCCCTCGATACCAAGATCAACTTCTTTGTGACGTGGCGAATCTGTTTTAATTTTTGAAAGTAGCATAGACAAATGGTCGCGCAATTCTTCATTCGTTTCTTGAGGTTTTATGAGAGGCCGAAGGATAATTTCTTTTTCAGATGTTACGATCATTTCAACCTCAGAGCCTTCCTCCAAATCAAGATGTTTAAGTAGCTGATTCGGAATACGGATCGCAATGCTATTTCCCCATTTGCTAAGCGTAGTAGTCGTCATGAGGATCATATCCCTTCTCGTTTTATGTTCCAATTATACCCCATCCTTTGCATGATGTATATACATATGATATACATCCGAAAAGAGTTTGATACATATAACGTGATGAGTTTTGTTAAGTTACTAAAGGAAATTAGTATATCATGCACAGAGGCGTAAACTAACTTTCATATCACGCCTGTTGATTAACCAGAATAAGTAATTTGATTCATAGAATCAGAGACACGCTTAAGAAGAACATGCTGAATCTGGATCAGCCATTCCACCGGTAGATTTTGCAGAAGAAAAAGACGAGAAAATCGAGCAAAGGAAAGAATCACATAGTTAAGCCACTGCGAGCGGCATGATCCACCCCGGAACGATAACTGTCCCATTGTTCTAAGGCAGCTACACACCCGTATTGAAGTAAGTGGGTTACTGTGAATTTACGGGCTTTGTCTTCATAATCTGCTCCCTTGGTAACGCTTTGCACTTCTTCCGGTGTCAGAATGGATGGAAGGATGAATGGGATCGTGATAGACTTTTTCATGGAGTCGTCACCTTTCGGTTAAGTTTGTAGGGGTACAAACATTTTACCGAGTTGACGGCTCTTTTTCTACCATTTAGTGGTTAATCAACAGGTGTGCCCCTTGATATACTTTAGCTCGTTATATTAAGTTTCTTATTTTCCGATAATTTTTGCCCTACATTCCATACTGAAATTGTTCTATTTGCTCTCTCTATTATTCTCTCATTGCTACGTATCCACGTACCACATCCGACATCATCCTTTGCTACACTCCTTATATAAAGGAGATGATAACTTGGATACTCAACGGAAACAGCCTAAGGGGGAGGAACATACGAAGCCTTCCGAAAATACAGCCGAACAATATGAGAGTTTGGTACAGCAGGAAGACGAACACATAGAGAGACTTAAAACATGCACAAAGCTCATTATGGATGCGCTGGCTATTATTTCTCAAAAGGCAAGCGTACTGCACATGGAAACGGTCAAAGAAGCAGCAGACCATCTTCATATCATGGAACTGGATTTACGCAGAGAACTGTTTAAAGTACGTTTGAAAAAAAGTATTTTGGCAAATAAAATGAAGCAAATCCAAGCATAGCAGCGGAGGGGACGGAATCGTTCTGAAGAAGCGGAGCGTTCGCCTTTGAATCCGGATTTTTACCATTAGAATATAATAAAACAATCTGGGGGCAACAGCGATCGGAAGAATGATCCGTCCACGTAGCGACCTCACATGCACGTACTTGCTCAATCCAGCCCGTAATCAAAATACTCAAATAACCCGACATGACCCTTCACGGTCTACTCGGGTTTTCTCATTTTATAGCCCTATCCTCACCCATAAAATCTCGATCACCCTCCAAGCACCACCGCTCACGTAGTTACACGCACTCCCAACATCATGTATAGTAAAGTTATGGGAAATGAACATGAACCCGCAGATCACGATGCTTAACCGCACTATTTCTATAATGCAAAAATGCAAAAAACGAGGAGGAACGTGATGAACCATCCAACACAGATTCAAAATATGCTGCAAGCCGCGCTGGAGACGGGCGGAGATTTTGCAGAGGTGTTCGTCGAGGACCGTACCAATGGACAGTTAGGAATGACCGGGGGAATCGTGGATACGGCGCTGTCAGGCCGGGATTTCGGGATTGGTATTCGGATCATGAAGAAGCATTTTTCGGTGTACGCCTACACCAGTGACATGAGCGAGCAGAGCCTGATTCGACTAGCCAAATCGGCCGCCAAGGCCATTCGCGGAGGTGGAGCGCCAGGTACACAACCGATCACACTCCATCCCCACGCGATCCCTAATCACCATCCGATTGCCATCATTCCCGACGGTTCACAGAAACGCGCCAAGATCGACATGATGAGACGTGCGCATGAGGCGGCAAGCCAATACGATCCTTCCATTACGCAAACCTCCATTGGCATTAGCAACTCGATCCAGAACGTGCTGATCGCCAATAGCAACGGACTATTGGTGGAGGATACCCGCACGTATACACGCATGAGAATAAGCGCGATTGCGACAGCTGGGGAGCATAGACAATCCGGTTTTCGCGGGCCGGGGGCGTATGCAGGGACTGAATTTCTGGAGAGCCTGAATATCGAGGAAAATGCGAGAGATGCGGCCCGTATTGCGACCACAATGGTAACAGCAGGATACGCGCCTAGCGGCAGACTGCCCGTCGTGATTGAGAACGGCTTCGGCGGGGTTCTTTTCCACGAGGCGTGTGGTCATGGGCTGGAATCTACGGCAGTGGCGCATGGAACGTCCGTGTTTGCGAATAAGATTGGGCAGCAGGTGGCTTCGCCGCTCGTCACGGCTGTGGATGATGGAACCATTCAGAACGCGTGGGGCTCGCTGAATATAGATGATGAAGGAGCGCCGACACAGCGCAACGTACTGATTGAGAACGGTATTTTAAAAGGATATCTGATCGACCGCATGGGCTCGCGCCAGATGGGTGTACCTGCGACGGGGTCAGGACGAAGACAATCCTATAAATTCGCGCCTGCTTCCCGCATGAACAATACGTTTATTGCGAACGGAGATTCGACCCGTGAAGAGATCATTGCGAATACGGAGAACGGGATCTATGCCAAATCGCTGGGCGGTGGTTCGGTGAACACCTCGACAAGCGAGTTCAATTTTGCCGTCGAGGAGGCGTATATGATTCGTAACGGAAAAATTGCCGAGCCGGTCAAAGGCGCAACGCTGATCGGAAAAGGGATTGAAACGCTCCAAAACATAGATATGGTCGGCAACAATCTGGATCATGGTCAAGGGATGTGCGGCTCGGTCAGCGGAAGTCTTCCAGTCAACTGCGGACAGCCCACGATTCGAGTGTCCGAAATGACCGTCGGCGGACGGAAGGGGGAATAGGCGATGGATATTCAGCAATTTCAGGAAGCGTTGTTCACAAAAGGTCGGGAAATCGGCTACACGGATATGGAAATCTACTATGTAAATGGACGATCTACCTCGGTTAAGGTACTGAAGGGAGAAATTGACCAATATACCATCGTTGAAAATGGCGGACTTTCCTTCCGGGGCGTCATGAACGGGAAAATGGGCTATGCCTCTACGGAGAAGCTGGAGCCGGACGTGATCGACTTTTTATTGGAGGAAGCACGCAGCAACGCGGACATATTGGAGAGCGAGGAACAGGATGAACTGTTCGAAGGCTCTGCAAGCTACCCTGAGCAGCCTGCCCATGCCGCAGCGTTAGCTGACACGGCTCCTGAGATTCTTATCGAAGCGGCGCTGGAGATGGAGCGTACAGCGCTTGCCGCAGATCCACGGATTGTAATGGCTCGGCACTGTTCGGTCAGCATTCGTGAAAATGAAGTCCTGATTGTCAACACGAAAGGGCTGCACTGTCATCGCCGCAAAAGTCTGGCGACCGCTTATGTCTACGTGATTGCCCAAGAAAATGACGAGACGGTCACCGGGGGCTGGCATGATTATTCCCTGCGGAGTGTGGAGGAAATCAATATTGCAGATGTGGCGCATAGAGCCGTAAAAGAGGCTGTTTCCAAGCTGGGTGCTCACACGATTCAATCGGATAACTATCCGGTCATTTTCCGTCATGATGCCGCAGCACAATTGCTGGCTGCGTATACGTCGGTATTTTCAGCAGAGTCAGTGGATAAAGGCTTCTCACGTCTAGCAGGGAAATTAGGGGAAAAGGTGGCAAGCTCCAAGCTCACGCTGGTGGATGATCCGCTGATGGAAAATGTTCCGGCAGGCAGCACATTCGATGCTGAAGGTAGTGCTACACGTCGCAACGAGCTGATCAAGGACGGGGTACTACGGACGTACTTCCATAACCGCAAGACTGCTCGCAAGGCTGGGGTGCAAAGCACCTCTAATGCTTCCAAGGGCGGCTATAACGGCAAAATTGGTGTGTCTTATCATAATCTGTATGTGGCTCCCGGTTCTTCTACCTTGGAGGATATGATGCGCAAAATGGATCGCGGGTTGATGATCGTCGAGCTGCAAGGATTGCATGCAGGTACGAATACGGCGTCCGGTAATTTTTCGCTGGCTTGTCTGGGATACTGGATTGAGCAGGGGAAGGTGGTCAGAGCGGTGAATCAGATTACCGTATCCGGTAATCTCTTTGACGTGTTACAGCAGATTGAGGAAGTTGGCAACGATTTGTGTTTTACAGGAAGCTGCACCTCACCTTCGCTCAAGCTGGCTGCACTCACGATTTCAGGGTCATAATCACGGGAGCAACCTCCTTTTTTCCATACTCACAGCCTATTACTAATGATCCGATTGCCTGCGTATTACAGGTGCTTGGGACATCGGGGTATGGTAAAGTAGGAGAAAGTTCTTAAAATATTTAAAAAGGGCTTGGTTACAGCACCGCGACAGGGTATTATAGACAATAATATATTCGAAAATAGGTTTTCGAATTGAATTTTTATTGGGGGATGGATATGAGATATATAAGCACTAGAGGTGGAGTAGAAGCCAAGGGATTTATTGATACCGTGCTCATGGGGTTAGCTGACGATGGTGGCCTGATGGTACCGGAGCAGATTCCGGTGGTGTCGGCGGCAACGCTGGAGCAATGGGCCACATTGAGCTACAGAGAGCTGCTGCTGGAAGTTTTTGCGCTGTATATCAATGATGAAATTCCTCGTGAGGATTTGGAGGGACTGGTGGAGCGCAGTTATGCGAGCTTCCGCCACCCGGAAGTCACGCCAGTGAAGAAGCTCAACGATTCCCTCTATATTTTGGAGCTGTTCCACGGACCGACGTTTGCGTTCAAGGATGTGGCGCTGCAATTTATGGGTGAATTTTATTCCTACGTGTCCAAGAAGCAGCATGAGATCATTCACATTTTGGGTGCAACCTCGGGTGATACCGGGGCGGCAGCGATTCAGGGCGTGCGTGGCAAGGAAGGCATTAAAATCTGTATTTTGCACCCACACCAAAAGGTGAGCAAGGTACAAGAGCTGCAAATGACGACCGTTGACGATAAAAATGTACTGAACCTGTCCGTGAAAGGGAACTTTGACGATTGTCAGAAGGTCATTAAGGACCTGTTTGCCGATCTTGATTTCAAAGGTAAGCATCATCTGCGGGCGATTAACTCGATTAACTTTGTGCGTATTTTGGCGCAAACGGTATATTACTTCTATGCTTATTTCCGGGCACAGGAGACTGCGGGTACGAAGAAGATTAATATCAGCGTGCCATCCGGCAACTTTGGCAACATCTTTTCCGGCTTTCTCGCGAAGAAAATGGGCTTGCCGATTCATAAGCTGATTATTGCGACAAATGAAAATAATATTTTGGAGCGCTTCGTGAAGACAGGTGAATATAAGCCGGGCGGCTTTAAAAGCACGTATAGTCCCTCCATGGACATTCAGGTGGCGAGCAATTTCGAAAGATATCTGTACTATTTCCTTGGAGAAGATGCAGCGAAGGTAACTGAATACATGAATACCCTCAAAACCGAAGGACGGATTCTGATCAGTGCGGAAGATTTAAAACGCGTACAGCAGGATTTTGAAGCCCTGGGCGCTTCGAACGAAAAGTGTCTGGAGCTGATCAGCAAATACAAAGCCGAATATGACTATTTGCTGGACCCGCATACGGCTTGCGGTATTGCCGCGTATGAGGCGTATAATGGCGAGGGAGAAGTGTGTGTGACCTTTGCGACGGCGCATCCGGCCAAATTCGACGAAGCGATTCGTCTGGTGGACATTAAGCAGGAGTTCCCAGCGCAGATTGAGCAATTGTTCTCCAAATCGCAGCATCAGCAGGTGGTAGAGCATGACGAAGCGGAAATTGTGCGTCAGCTTGAAGCCTTCTATGTGTAGAAGACAATCACGCTAAGAACGGGTGCCAGGACATCATGATACGATTGAACCCCAAGAAGGCTATGCTCCGTGTGTAGCCTTCTTTTTAATTATTTTCATACTTTTGGATAAACTAGCCACGTAACCTCATTCTGGATGATGGATATAAACCTTATTTTGTTCACATTATTGTACCTTGTGGAGTAAGGTATAAAAACCTCGTTTCATCGTGAAAATCCCCGTAAAACAAGGGATTTTGGCTTGGTAATATGACAAGGAATGATAGATTCATAGAGATATTTAATGAAGGGGCCAAAATTTTTTTATGAGCAAATTAGATGTATTTTTATAAAAAATCATGTATAGTTAACTAAATTTTATGAATACATAAAACCCTACTCTCAAGAACACGGAATGAATCCGTTCTGTTCTCTGGTAGAGGAGTCAAATATAAAGGAGTGTTTTAGAAAAGTGACCATTATCCGTTCAGAGCAGAGTCAACAGGCAGCAGCCGAATATGTGCAGTCCGTTTTTGAGAAGGTTATCGCGCGCAATCCTCATGAGAATGAATTTCATCAAGCCGTCAAGGAAATATTGGATTCGCTGGTTCCGGTACTGGCCAAGCATCCCAAGTATATGCAGCAGGGGCTTTTGGAACGGCTTGTGGAGCCAGAACGGGTCATTACCTTCCGTGTGCCTTGGGTAGACGACGCAGGGAACGTACAGGTCAATCGTGGCTTCCGGGTACAATTTAATAGTGCCATCGGTCCTTATAAAGGCGGAATCCGTTTTCATCCGTCGGTGTATCTGGGAATCGTTAAATTTTTGGGTTTTGAGCAAATTTTCAAAAACGCACTGACAGGTCTTCCGATTGGCGGCGGCAAAGGCGGCTCCGATTTTGATCCCAAGGGGAAGTCAGATAACGAAGTCATGCGCTTTACACAAAGCTTCATGACCGAGCTGTATAAATATATTGGCCCGGATACCGACGTTCCGGCAGGAGATATTGGTGTAGGCGGGCGTGAGATCGGTTATATGTTCGGGCAATACAAACGGATTCGCGGGGGACATGAAGGTGGCGTCCTCACAGGCAAAGGGATTCATTACGGAGGTAGTCTCACACGTACGGAAGCGACGGGTTACGGTTGCGTGTATTTTGTAAATGAAATGCTGTACGCTCAAGGCTCGTCCTTTGAGGGAAAACGTGTGGTCGTGTCGGGTTCGGGTAACGTATCTATTTATGCGATTGAAAAAGCACAGCAGCTCGGCGCTACAGTCGTTGCCTGTAGTGACTCGAATGGCTACATCTATGATCCGGACGGCATTGATCTGAATCTGGTGAAGCAGCTTAAAGAAGTCAATCGTCTGCGGATTAGCGAGTATACCCAAGAGCGTCCAGGCGCAATATATACAGAGGGCTGTTCCGGTATCTGGTCGATTTCATGCGATATCGCACTGCCATGTGCCACACAGAACGAAATTGACGAACAAGCAGCACAATTGATGGTAAGCAATGGAGTAAAGGCTGTGGGTGAAGGTGCGAATATGCCATCCACGCTACAGGCTATTGAAGTATTTTTGGGCAATGGGGTTCTGTTTGGACCAGCCAAAGCTGCCAATGCAGGCGGGGTTGCAGTTTCTGCGCTCGAAATGTCACAGAACAGCATGCGCCTGTCATGGACCTTCGAGGAAGTGGACACCAAGCTGAATGATATTATGAAGAATATTTATGCGAACAGCGTGAAGGCGGCTGAGGAATACGGCGTGCCTGGGAATCTGGTTGTAGGGGCGAACATCGCCGGATTTGTCCGTGTGGCAGACGCTATGCTGTCTCACGGGATCATTTAATGGATGGGATACAGGCTAGGCTGCTGCGGCTGGAAGAGGGTAAGAGAAGCTGAATAGCGTTGTATGAGCTATCACATAAGTAAGTTATACAAGAGGAAGCTGAGTAGTCCCTTGCGGGGTTGCTCAGCTTTTATTTGATAAGAGTCACTTTATTTTTTCACAGGGACTTGATTTGTTCTCCAAGAGGATGTATATTACATGATAGATCAATTATTGATGGATCAAAGGTTGGATTGTTAAGCCGAGTGACATGCTTGAGGGAGGAGAGATTGCTATCACCCAAACATCACCCGAGGCTAACTATATTTTTGAAGCGCTGTGGCTGTTGAACAAGCAGATTAGCTCCAAGTTTGAGCGATGTGCAGGAATTAGCGCATCCAGATTACAGCTGTTGTGCAAGCTGTATCAGGTGGATGAGATCAGTCAGACCTTGCTGCAAAAAGAGGTTGGCATCGACGGTGCAGCCGTAACCCGCCATTTGAAGCAGCTTGAAGCGACATCCATGGTCACGCGGCGCACCAAGCCAGAGGATAACAGGGTTACACTGGTAAGCCTGACCGATTATGGGCGTGAACGTATTGTTACTCTTAAACAGGAACGCTCACAGTTTGTGGATCGGCTGCTCCAAAGCTTCGACGAGACCCAACGGCACCAGTTAGCCGATATGCTGCAAGTTATGAATGGTCATATGTCCGAGATGGACTGACCCCAATTATATTACACCCCTAGGGGAAATAAGGAGGAATTTACATGCCAGTAATTACTATTGAAGCAGGCAAATTAAATAAAGAACAAAAAAGATCGTTGGTCACTGAACTTACCACATCAGCTTCAACCATAATGAATGTACCCGAATCGGCTTTTATTGTTTTGATTAAGGAAAGCGAAAGAGAAAACATTGGTTTCGGAGGAAAATTATTATCTGATCGCTAATGTCAGAAGAAGATTATACGGCTGGCCGGACTGAATCTCAAAGAGAACAGCCCTGGGAAGAAAAATGGAAAATCCAGTATACCAAACGAGGACGCGCAAGGCTAAGAGCGCTACTGTTTCGGGCCGTGATGCCCATGGTGGCGAAGAATGCGGAGTTTAAAGCACTGCACCAATACTTTACCATTTCCATAAGGGCAAAGACCCCGCGTGACATGGGAGGGTAAGCCGTCAAGAGTCAGGAGTGGATATCCCAGGTTCGATCATAGAAGTCGATCCATAGATTGGGAAAAATGTCCCAACTCTATTCCTGTCATCGGCTCTACAAGAAAATAATGACATACTTATATGACTTTTCCAGTGTTCGATATGTCAATGGCTGAAAACCGAAGAACGAGTGAGAAAACATGAGAAAATATTAATTATAGTGGGAGAGATTTGAATGAGTAATACGAACACATCCAATATTGTCAAAACAAATGATTTTAAAGAAATTGCCCTGGGCCGCCGTTCTGTCAAAGTATACGATCCGTCTGTGAAAATTAGCCGCGAAGAAATGACAGAGATTCTGACTGAAGCGACACGCGCTCCATCGTCCATTAACCTGCAACCTTGGCGTTTTCTTGTGATTGACAGCCCGGAAGGTAAAGCAACCTTGGCACCGCTCGCCAGCTTTAATCAACGTCAAGTCGAGACATCTTCGGCAGTGATTGCCGTGTTCGGGGATTTGAACAACTTTGATAATTTTGATCAAATTTTCGGAGAAGCTGTAGAACTGGGCTATATGCCAAAAGATATTAAGGAAATGCAACAGGAGAAAGTAGGAGCTCATTTTGCAGCGCTTGATCCTGCTATAAACAAAGAAACCGTTCTGATCGACGGTGGTCTGGTATCTATGCAGTTGATGCTGGTGGCACGTGCTCATGGTTACGATACGAATCCAATCGGTGGATATGACAAGAGCAGAATCGCTGAAGCTTTTGGTCTTGAGAAAGATCGTTATGTACCTGTGATGCTCATTTCCATAGGTAAAGGAACCAATGATGGCCATCCATCCACTCGTCTGCCGATTGACCAAGTTGCTCAATGGAAATAAAAGAAACGAGTTATCATCTATACGCAATATAGAAAAAACAGGCGAACAAAGGAAGAATCCTTTGCTTCGCCTGTTTTTGTGCTGCTTGGGTGTATTAACTTTCCGACCCATCAGTAGGGTCAGTGGTGTCAGACTGATGGGGGCGAAGTCGCTTGGGCCATGTAATTCGGTGGGTAGTATGGCTAAGCTCCTCATAAAATAAAGGCCCCTTTCTGAACAGGCGTATAACCAGATGCAAAAAGAACGATCCGTCGATGACCAACAGCATCAGGCTGATCAGAACACCCGCCCATGGAGGGACTTGAGGCCAAAGCACGGGTCCACCCAGTACGTAATTCATGCCAAAATACAACCAATACAAGAGGCTGTAGCGCTTCATGAGCTCCCACAGGGAAATACGTTTTCCTGTCCCCGCAAGATGTATCCGCACCAGCCATTTACCTGGGGTTCGTCCATTCGTCAAGTAAGGAATCAGCATGAAGTATACTCCACTGGATACCCAGAAGGCGGCAGGTACACGGAGGTAATCCATAACACCGAGCAGACCTGTCCAGATCATGGAATCCATGAAAAAGGCTACGCCCCGTCTGGTATAGGATACCCGCTTGGTTGTGATGTCCAAATGCTTGTCCAGATGCTCCAGACGCGGGAGGAAACGCGAAAACCACTCGCCCACAAGAAAGCCCAGCATACCGCCCAATGTATTTGCCATCAGATCGTCCACATCGAACACACGATACGCATGGTCAAAAAATCCGTATAGTCCGGTTAGCTGTGTCACCTCAAAGAAGAGGGAAAGGCCAAAGGACAGGATCAGACACCATCCCCACCGCGCACGAAAATAATAACGTAAGAACATACCGAAAGGAGCAGTCATAAGAACGTTAAAAACGACCTGGAGAAAAGCGCGTTCCTTCAGCAAATGCAGATAGCTGGAGGGTTGGGAGGGAGTAACGGATGTCTCCCTTATAATGTCGTGAATAAACTGTAAGGGCATGAGCTGCAATGCGCCTCCAGTTAACGCCGTATTATGACGCGATGCCGGAAGCGGCAAAATGACCAGAAAGAAAGCATTCATTAAGTATAAAAGCAACAGATAAAGTATCAATGCCCTCGTTTTATGGATATAACCATGTCTGCGGTACTGTACGATTAGAAAAGGCAGCGTAAACAGCAACGCGGCAAAAGGAAAGGCGAGAAAGGCGTAAGAAACAGGAAACAGATACGATTTAATCATGAGCTGCTTACGCCTGCTTTCCCCGGAACTTCACCAAAGACCAGATAATCAGGAACGCCATGAAAGCTACGCATACGCTGATACTGATCCGGTTTTGCGGATCAAGCAAGAACAGGAACGCAATCACCCACAGGCATCCGACGGTTATCGCTGTGACATAAGGAAATCCCCATATTTTGAAGCTTGGCTCTACCGGGTAAGATTTGCGCAGCTTTAGCTGCGACAAGCAAATACAGCTCCAGACGAGCAATACGACAAAGCCCGGTACGGCCATCAGAATACGGAACAGTCCGTCTTGAGCAATATAAGCGACCATCGAACCGACAATCAGGATCACGGCACACCATTTGAGACTATTCACCGGAACCCCATTCGAGGATACCCGGGCGAGTGATTTAGGACCTTCTCCGTTGACTGCCAGCGAATGCAGCATACGTGTAGCCCCGTAAATCCCCGAATTGGCGGCAGACAGTACGGCGGTAATCAAAATGAAGTTCATGACATGGGCCGAGCCTTGAAGTCCTGCCGAAGACAGCACCTGTACGAACGGGCTGGTATTCGCATCCAGTTTATTCCAGGGAATCAAGCCGCAAATGATGAGAATCGGCAGCGTATAGAACAACACTACGCGAAAAATAAAGCTTTTAACCACCTTGGGAAGTACCTTTTCCGGATTCTCTGTTTCTGTTAACGTCAGGCCAATCAGCTCAGACCCTCCGTAGGAAAAAGTAACCACCAGCAGCGCTGAGAAAATAGCCAGCCAGCCATTGGGGAGAAATCCGCCATGCTGTATGTAATTGCTAAGATAAGGCGGAGTTTCAGTTGGGATAATGCCGAACAGGATACAGCCGCCCAATGCAATAAAGATGATAATCATGGTAATTTTAATACCCGCAAGCCAAAATTCCAGTTCCCCGAAACCACCGACACTTAGCATGTTGACCACAATAATGAAGGCTGCACTTGCTAAACTGAGTACCCATAAGGGAACACCCGGTAACCAGTATTGAAGGAAACTTCCCGCTGCGATAACCTCAATGATGCAGACGGCCAGCCACATGAAGCAATACAACCAGCCGATGATGAAGGAAAGCCGTTCTCCAAAAGCTTTGCGAATAAAATCCTTCATATTCATGTTGGGATAGACGGTAGCCATCTCGGCAATCGCGCCCATGACGACCAAGAGCAGAAGTCCCGCGAAGACATAGGATAAAATAACTCCAGGCCCCGCCAAGCTGATCGTTTCGGTACTTCCTTTAAAGATACCGGTCCCGATAACTCCACCCATAGCCATAAAGGTAATATGCCTAGGGAGCAGCTTTTTGTGCAAAGTGGCTTCATTTGATTTCAATCCGAAATCCTCCTTCATCAAGTCGATCTTCAGCAAGCCAAACAGGGTTGCTTTAATTAGATTTATACTACATGAAAATATCCAATTAGGAAATGAAAGAAATAGGATTTGGCAAGGAGTTAATCTTACATCATTCTACTATGACAAAATGGAGAGGAATAATGAAGTTTCGCATTGTAGTGAAGGATTAGCTCCGCAATATTCCTTTGGCCCGCACTTGCTTAAGCCAACCAGGAAATTCGTTTAGTAGACGGTCGTACAATTCTGCGTCTGTCACGGAGTCGATGTCATC
This sequence comes from Paenibacillus sp. NRS-1781, assembly GCF_050467745.1. Taxonomy (NCBI): domain Bacteria; kingdom Bacillati; phylum Bacillota; class Bacilli; order Caryophanales; family Paenibacillaceae; genus Paenibacillus; species Paenibacillus sp. NRS-1781. The sequence goes on along the minus strand of NZ_JBITPI010000058.1, from coordinate 52,544 downwards.
CAAGGCGAAAAAATCTGCATTATCCACTGCACGACCGCGCAGATTATCCAACTTTTGAAGGACTCCAAAATCGGCATTACCGAGTCCGACGAATTGCCAGAAAATCGGAGTTTTCGAGTACTTGATCAGCAACTTTGATATTTTTTTCGTTTCATACACGCCGCCATCACTGAAAAAGATAATGTAGGTTGGGATTGTTTCATTAGGTACTTCTTTTGTATATTTTAAAATAATATCCGTCATCACTTCAGGCTCATTGTTACCTACTCCTATTCTCCCATATCCAGGTTCTGGGAAAGTTCGTTTTACGTAATTCTCGTAATCCCGTACCGTGACGCTTGGAGCGCGTTGGGCTTTGTCTGCAAAAAACCATACGTCCATTTCACCGTCATCATCCATGCAGGCGGCTACAGCCAATACACGTTCGAAGGCTTTTTGCACGGTTCCCAGTGAGTACAGCTTCCCCATGGAACCAGAAGCGTCTAATACAACCGCTACTCGTGCTTTTTCATGGTCTATCTGTTTCTTTTTCAGTGAAATTTGCACACTCTGTTTCAGTAAATTGATTTTTCCGCTACCGGGAAAGGAAGCCGCCGCCTCCGCTTTGACATTCACAGTATTCGTCGGTGCTGCTGGCGATTCCGTTTCCTCCACGGTGACACCATGCGCCTCGGCAAGCGGTTTCAGGCCTCCGTTGAAGCCACGCCCAACTGCGCGGAGCTTGAAGCCTGACGTATGGCGGTATATTTCAGCGAATACGAGTGACGTTTCTTTGGTGGCCTCGGTAATGCTATAGGCGATATGTACCTGCCTTCCCTGAACGGTCAATGTGCAGCCAATCACATCGGCAAAAGTGCCTGGACCATCCAGAGTGGCGGCAAATACACATTTATCAACCCCAGTTCCTTGCAAATCCCTTAAGGCTACAGTGAATTCAGCGGTTTTGTCATTCGGACGCTGTAACCGTACATGGTCATGCGGATCAGCTGGTTGATTGTAAAAAATGAAATAGTCATCTGAGGAAACCTTTCCGTTGGTTCCTACCATAAAACAGCTAACATCCAGCTCGGCTGGCGCATGCTCCCATGTAATTTTTACCCGCACTATTTCTTCTGAGCCCAAAGGAGCATTAGCTCCTGTACTTAATACCATTTTTGAACCACTCATGCTGTCTACCCCCTATGTATTTCAAAATCATTATATTTATACAAATTGTACCATGGAAATCGTTTATTCGCCTTATTTCGAGCAGGAATTTTTGTTCATGGTAGACATAGTAGAAGATGATATGTACTCTTGAATTGCTGCCTCGTTTTATAAAAAAAGATGCCTGCATATGGCAGACATCTGATTTTTCATTCTAAATTAAGCTTTTGGAGATACCAGGATTTTAACCTGATTTTTTTCTTTCAGCAGACCTTCAAAACCTTGCTCAATCACTTCTTCAAGCTTAATACGTTTGGTAACGAGCTTGTCAGCAGGGAAATATCCTTTTTCCATCAAGCTGATGACAGCCGGGAATACATCACGGTAGCCGATAATGCCGGTCATATTACGTTCCTTCATGACAATATTATTCGGTTTGATCGGAGCTTCTTTTTCAAAAATGCTGACGATCATGATTTGTCCACTAATTTTAGTGGATTCAATAGCTTGAGTCAGCACAGGAGGAACTCCAGTGACTTCATAAGCTACATCTACGCCGCCGTTAGTCCGTTTGTGCAGTTCTTGCACAACATCATAAGTCTTAGGATCAATCACGATAGCACCCAGCTCTTCAGCTTTAGCTTTACGTTCCTCGGAAAGCTCTACTGCATAAATCTCAGATGCGCCTGAAGCCTTCAAAGCTTCAATAACTAGCAATCCGATAGGACCAGCCCCAAATACTACGGCTTTGTCGCCGACTTTCAGCTGGCTTTGACGAACAGCATACAAAGCAACGGCCGAAGGCTCTACCAAAGCTCCTTGCTCGAAAGACACGCTTTCTGGAATTTTGTGTACCATATGCTCATCAGCTGCGACATATTCAGAAAATCCACCGCCGCCGCCTGCCAGACCGAGGAAGCCCATTTTATCGCAAAGATTATAGCTACCCTGTCTACATGCATTACATTTTCCACACGCAAAAACCGGCTCTACGACAACACGGTCGCCAACCTGAATCTTGGTTACACCTTCGCCGATTTCGACGACTTGTCCAGAGAATTCATGTCCCATTACGATCGGCGCTTTTTCTCCAGTCAAAGGATGAGTAGCATCTTGGGAAATGAAAATAGGTCCTGCTACATATTCATGAAGATCACTTCCGCAAATACCGCACCATTCTATCTTGATTTTTACTTTTCCTGCCAGAGCGGCAGGCTGCTCAATGTTTTCCAAACGTAAATCCTTTACTCCATGCCATCTCAATGCTTGCATGTCTGTCATCTCCTTGACGAATATATGATCTTTAATTGCTATAAAATCGGATGAATTAGGAAACGTTTCCGAAAGATAATATGTCACAATTTTTACACATTGTCAAACCAAATTCATACAAAAAGCACTTGATTTTTGTGTGAATATAATCACTTGTTACTACAGTGCTATATTTGGCTTACCGCTTTGTACAAAGAGATTTTATAATTTTTAGTGGGGCAGCGATGTAGGAGAAAACTACTTCAATTTTTAGTTACTCATTCTATGGTATAATATCAATATAGAGACTTTAATTATGAAAGTCAGAAAACGATTCCGACCGTGAAAGGATTTTGGGCGTGCCAGATCAAAAAAAAGTAACCATAGAGGATGTAGCCAAGCGAGCAGGGGTCGGTATTGCGACTGTATCGAGGGCTATTAATGATAGTGAGGGCATTAGCCCAAGAACGAAAGCATTGATTTTGCAAGTGATTGAAGAAATGGGCTTTACGCCCAACACCTCGGCTCAGAGCCTGAAGGTGCGTCAGACATTCCAAATTGCGCTGGCTGTGCCGGATATTCGTAATGCGATTATTCCCGAGATCGCTTGGTCTGTGGAGCAGGCCGCCAAGCAGCATGGTTACCGTGTTGTACAAATTAATACCGCCGGGAACGCGAGGATGGAGCTTGAAACGGTGCGTGAGGTCAAGAAGCTGCATGTGGACGGGCTAATTATTATGCCGCTGGCGTATCCCAAAATGCTGGTCGATCTGATCAACAAAGCCAGCGTTCCGGTGTCCATCATTAACTATGGCAAAAAGCTGGGCGAAGACGTCAAAGCCGATATCGTCAGTCTGGCCCGACATGAGGGGCGCCTTGTGATGGAGCATTTGCTTAAAATCGGGAGAACGAGAATTGCTTACGCAGGCGCTGCGAAGGATAAAATCGAGGAAAGGTACTTCGCTTATGAACAGTCTCTCCAGCATGTGGACCCTTCACTTGTTTATTTTGGCGATGATTTCTCTTTTGAGACAGGGCTGCGTGCAGCCGATTATTTTTATAGCTTAAAGCACATGCCAGATGCCATTTATGCGGTTAACGATATGGTAGCGATAGGAATTGTGAATCGGTTTAAGGCTTTGGGTGTAAAGGTGCCGGAGGAAGTTGCTGTGGTCGGCATTGATAACAATTTGTGGGCTACAGTAACGACGCCGCAGATCAGCTCTGTTTCCATTATGGGAGAAGAGGTGGCTCGATTGGCTGCGGAGCTGCTGCTCAAGCGGATTCAGGAGCAGACACCGGGCGATTACGAGCGTGTGCAATTCGAGCCTCGTCTGATCGTCAGGGAATCGAGCGTGTCCGTGATTCGCAAGCCTACGGTTGGACGAGACTGAGTAGAGGGGATTTTAGTTTTTTCTGTGTCCGTTTCTGTAGCTTGCAATTGCGGCTGGAGCCGGAATTGGTGGTGTGGTTGTAGGTCAGGTCTCGCTATCGCCATTGTGGCTACGTATTTGCTTTCACGGAGATCCTCAGTTCAAACGTAAGTGAGTGCTACAGAATAAGGTTTATTGGTAAATAGAAAAGAGGGGACCCGGCCGTGGAGAAGGTTTGGAGGCCCTCTTTGACTTAGCAGTAATTTTACCACCCTCGATAAATCCATATAAACTTAATTGGATGAAGGCTGCTATCGTTAGAGAGAAAGCCTTTTGATCTATCGGGATTTGAACTTCCGCGCTATACGCTTCTTGTTTTTTTGACGCCAAATCCATCTTTCGATAAAGTTTTTTTCTTTTCGTTCCTGAAGTGTTTCCTTCATACCCTTAATGAGAAATTCGGATCTGCGCTTGTCATTTCTGCTAATCTCGCGCAGTTCCTCAATAAATTTAGTGTCCATGTCCGCATCTCCGTTAGTTCAGGATTATACAATGTGCTAAGCTAGATTATACAGAACGTATGTTCCTTTTTCAAGTCTATTCCGTGTTTATGAAATCATAGAACGATTTTGTGAAATGGTAGTTCCCGGCCCAAACCAATCAACGTTTGACGTTGCAGCAAATACATAATATCCGAAGTAGTGGCAGACTTCCACCCAGCTATCGTTTGGTCTAACGACCTCTCTTTCGACTTAAGGAACATTTTACAAGACTGTTTCAGGAGTTTGCAAGTTTTGGACTTCCCGGGCAGTATTTTCCGCTCTAAGCCAGCATTTTTTGAGAAATTCTCATTAGATTCTCCGCATCCTCCGAAGACAGAATGCCGAAAATAATTTCAATTTGCCTAGTGGATTCGAAACAAATAAGATGTCCCGAGAGCATAAGCGCAAGAATGAGGACGAAACCAAGCTGGTCTCTTGATAAAATGAGTTACATCACATATCAGGAGGCTATATTTATGAATAGAATACAGTAATTTAAAGCACTTCATACTTCAGAGGAACTGTTTTTTGGGGAATGCGTGGGACTTGTTATCTGCCGTGGCTTTGGTATGGGGAGGACACAGCAACGATTGTCGAGCATGTTTTAAGGACAGCAGATGTGGGAGTCGCAGGGATTAATATTGAAGATTCATTAAAACAGCAAAAGGGACTTCGAGAAGTGGTTCTGCATAGTAACCTTCTGTCCAAGATTAGAGCAGCACTGGATACTCATGGATTTAACGATTTTTTTATAAATGCAAGAACAGATACATATTTGCAAAAGGATACCCCGCTTTTGGAAACGATAGAACGAGCAAATGCGTATGTGGAGAGTGGAGCGAGCGGAATTTTTGTTCCGGGGTCATATCATGGTTGCTTTGTAAAAGAACGCCGAGCAGCTAATAGAGCTACAAGATACTTCACATTTATATGCGTGAGGATGAACTATAGAAAGGACAGAATATTCGATCATGGCTGAAATCAATCTTTTTTTTGAAGAAATGTGGGAGAAAATTATGGCGTGTGATCGTAAATATGACGGGGTGTTTTTTACCGCAGTGAAAACAACCCGAATATACTGCCGACCTTCCTGTCGATCCAAAAAGCCGAAAAAAATTAATGTTGAGTTTTATGATGACATCGACACTGTGGAAAAGGCGGGGTTTCGGGCCTGTAAAAGATGTCAGCCTCATATTGAACATTCACCGTATATCAGGCTTGTCCAGACTGTGGTTACCTTTCTGATCAATCATTATAAGGAAAGACTGGTATTGCAGGATATTGCGGATGATGCTGGAGTAAGTCCCTTTTATCTGGATCGAATCTTTAAACAGGAAACCTCAGAAACCCCGCGTACCTATCTGGAAAAAATAAGAGTAGATAAAGCAGCATATCTGCTTAAAAGCACGGATTGTACCAATCTTGAAATTTGCTATGAGACGGGCTTTCAAAGTCCTTCGAATTTTTATAAGGCATTTCGCTGTTTGAAGCAGTGTTCCCCCAGTGAATACAGGAAGCTGAACAGGTGAATAGATGCTTTAGATATATAGACACAGGAGGTTGTTATCTTTTTATGAGCAGGCAATATGTATTGAATTATGCGTCCCCGATTGGAGAGATAGAAATAGGGGGTACAGATGAAGCTGTCCGTTCTATCATGTTTTCTGATCGGGATACATCAACTACCACGATGCTGGACGAGACTTCACACCCCGTTTTAGAGGCATGCGCTAGTCAGCTTGATGAGTATTTTAAAGGTACGCGCTATGAGTTTACGTTTCCTTATGCTTTTGAGGCTACAGACTTTCAAAAAAGTGTATGGGATGCTTTGGTAAAAGTAAGCTACGGTGAGACGGCGGCCTATAAAGACATTGCCCTTTCGATTGGAAATGAAAAAGCCATTAGAGCTGTAGGCAGCGCCAATGGGAAAAACAAGCTGAGTATCGTGATTCCATGCCACCGAATTATTGGTTCCAACCAGAAATTAACGGGTTATGCGGGGGGCTTATGGAGAAAGGAATGGCTACTCCGGCATGAGAATCAATTCAGGGAACTACATAAGAATATGGAACAACGGCTTGAAAAAAAGTAAGGTTTCATATCCATAATTATCATCAGATGGAATGAACTTCATTTAACCCTATGCTATGATTTACCAAAAAGAAAGATTCAAAAAGGGGAAATAAGGACGAAGTTCAGAAGGATTATATTTTTATTTATGTTTTCTACGATGCTCATGGGTTTGTTTGCTGTAGAAACAGAAAGAGCACATGCAGACAATTCTATGGTACTAAGAGATGGAAAGAAACCTTAATTATTGACAATTTGCACATGTCGTCCTCTGACTACACAGTTGATTACGTAAACAAAACAATAACAATTGCAGCCCATTGTCGAGTCTAAAGAAGATCAAGCTGTAGATGAATCATCCGAGATTCCTTTGTCTATAAATGGCGTTACTTTTAAAGCGATAGTTCCTGCAATCGAGCGTATACAGCTTCCAAAAGTACAACATGGCTAGCTGGCGTAGGAATAGGGACGTAAAAGAGCTTGAGAATTATAGGAAATCACAAAGAGAATAACAGGTAATGAGGAGGAGCATACATGAACTTACCTGAACATGGGAGTAAGGATGTATCGAGCATTCTTGCATTGGAGTTAGAACAGGAGCCTGTCCAATCTATAAACGGTATCCATAAAGTGGAGTCTGATTCACATACGTATTGGCTGATTGACGTTGAATTCAGTGGGTTTACGATGTCGGCTGAAGAGATTTTGCATGTGCATACCGGAACGGGAACCAGGATTTTTCTGGCTGGATACACTCGCGGAGGATCGGATTGCAGATTTGATTTTCAGTATGGATGTGGTACGAACTGTGCAGCCGCTAACTGTTTTTGAGGCGATGTGGAAAAGTGCTGAATATCACGTACCAGACTTGGAGGAACGTTAGTGAATGAAAATGATCTACCTTCTGTGCCGGAGCATTATCTCCAGCAGATTCAAGAATTGGAAGATAGATTAAGCCAGTTTGGCTTTACACCGGGTGAGGAAGTTGTGCCATTTTCACTCATATGAGCCATTAAGGACGGAGAGAGTTCGTTTTAGGAGATTTGTACATGGTTGAAGGAGAGGCAGTGATGAATAATTGGGAATCGGGAATCATTCAGGTCGATGATGAACATGCGATTTATTCTTCTTTAACGGAAGATCAGATGCTAAAGACCGCTTTTTATTCGAAATATTTTCATTCGGTGAGGGAGCTAAGTAATGACTATATCTGGTATCGCTTTGATCAGGTTCCTTTGCTGCGTCGGCATTTTTTCGTGACGGTATGCTTTAAGGATACAAGCCTAATTGTCGTGGAGATTTCGCTCCAGGGCGATGAATTTCCAACTTCGTGGGATAATTGGTCTGAGCGATCTTACATAAAATGAACTACAGCCCTGTGCTTGGTGTTGGAGGTGGGAATGTTGGATGAGTAAGGGAGATGTGTTGTGGATAAAAAGGAAAAAAAATACTTATGAACACATTCTGGTCCTCCAGCGGCTGGAAGCAGGAGCGGGAATCTTTTTCGGGTGAGGATTTTGAATATGCCAAAAGTAAGGGCTTGATGTTCGATCCGATCACCATTACACATAACGAGATTATAAATAGGTTACATGAGCTGCACCAGCAAAAGGGTGCAAAAGAGCGAGTGGCAGCAGCGTTTTTACACAGTCTTTCCACGAAAAAGGTTCATTTACGAAGCGCTTTATCGAGCTGTGAGGATCTGGTTATACTTCATAACATGCTCGAAGCTGTTCAGAACTGTGATGCTCAGAGCAGTGCACGTCAATTGGAAAAGCGCTGGAAGGATGTGTTTCCATCCAGCAAAAACGAGCGTGATGTAATCATGGAGGTGTGGGGATATGCCGGACTGCTGGTCCCACAGGACACGCCTCGTAAACGACTTTTCCTCTTGTCTATCGGACGCTGAGAATGGGATTGTCTTCTGTTGACCAGGACTTGGAAAACGTGGGACGTTCGATGGGTGCAAGTGACTGTTAGGTTTTCCGATATATCACCTTCCCTTTAATTTTCCCTTCTTTTAAAGCTGCCTTTATACTCGGTTTTGCCCGCGGTCTGGGCGAATTTGGTGCTACGCTGATGATTGCCGGAAATATTCCGGGTAAAACACAAACGATTCCAACGGCCATTTATATTGCAGTGGATTGTGGTCATCTTCCTATGGCCTGGGCCTGGACATGCTCTATCATACTCATTTCTTTTATAAGCTTCCCTTTAGCAGAGGGAGGCTTTTTTGTATCTTTCCATAGAACGAGGGATTTCCTGTAGCGCTATAGGACATTCCCTAATGGGAACAGAGATGAATGAATTACATAATGAGAGTAAGCGAATGAACCTTTCCATGGAACTTGCGTTGGGATGATTCATTCTAAAAAGGAGTGTTGGTCATCGATGAAAAAAAAATACAACCTCAACTTTTTTAAACCGATCGAAAGCTATTCGGGAAATTGGTCAATCCTTGAGGAAAAAAATAGAGAATGGGAAAACGTGTACCGTCAGCGTTGGTCTCACGACAAAGTGATTCGGACGACGCACGGAGTCAACTGCACCGGCTCCTGTAGTTGGAAGGTTTTTGTGAAAAACGGCATCATTACTTGGGAGAATCAGCAGATCGATTATCCTTCCTGCGGTGTTGACATGCCGGAATTTGAGCCGCGTGGATGCCCGCGTGGCGCTACATTTTCCTGGTATGAATACAGTCCATTACGCGTGAAATACCCCTATATGCGCGGTAAGTTATTGCGGCTTTGGTTAGCCGCCATTAAGGAGCATACGAATCCAGTAGACGCATGGGCAAGCATCGTAGAAGACCCTAAGAAAGCCAAGCTCTACAAATCGGCTCGCGGAAAAGGCGGGCATGTCCGCGTCGGATGGGACGATGTCCTGCGTCTGATCTCGGCGCAGCTCATCTATACCATTCGTAAGTATGGTCCCGACCGCATCGCGGGCTTTACGCCAATCCCGGCGATGTCAATGATAAGCTACGCTTCGGGAGCCCGGTTCATTTCGCTACTCGGTGGGCAGATGTTGAGTTTTTATGACTGGTATGCCGACCTTCCGCCTTCATCTCCTCAAATTTGGGGTGAGCAGACGGATGTACCGGAATCTTCTGATTGGTACAATGCGGGTTACCTGATCATGTGGGGATCGAACGTACCACTTACCCGGACGCCAGACGCTCATTTTATGACGGAAGTACGATATAAGGGAACAAAAGTCGTATCAGTGGCTCCCGACTTGGCGGAGAATGTGAAGTTCGCTGACAACTGGCTTGCACCACATCCGGGTACAGATGCTGCCGTAGCTCAGGCTATGACGCATGTTATTTTGGATGAGTTCTACAAAGAGCGCCAAGAACCGATGTTCATTAACTATGCCAAACAATATACGGATATGCCGTTTATGATTCTGCTTGATCCACACGAAGGAGTCTGGAAAGGTGGACGTTTTCTACGGGCGAGTGACCTTGGGGATGTATCGCCGCATGCAGACTGGAAGCCAGTCATATATGACGAAGCGGCGGGGGAAATGCTGGTCCCGAACGGTACGATGGGACAGCGCTGGGAGCAGGATAAGAAGTGGAACCTGATTCTGGAACGGGGAGATGGAACAAAGGTTGAGCCCGCGCTCACTGTGGAAGGTCATGGCGAGCAATGGGAAGAAGTCGTATTCCCTTACTTTGATAACGCCGGTAATGGAACGTTCAAACGTGTAATTCCGGCCAAAAAAGTACGCTTGGCAGATGGCTCGGAACGTTACGTAGCAACCGTGTACGATTTGATGATGAGCCAGTACGGTGTCGCACGCAATGACAGCCCTCATAACGCCAAGAATTATTACGACGAAGCTTCGCATTATACCCCTGCCTGGCAGGAGAAGATCACAGGCGTGAAGGCGTCAGTTGTGGTACAGATTGCTCGGGAATTTGCTCAAAATGCTATCGATACTAAAGGGCGTTCCATGATTATTATGGGTGCGGGTATCAACCACTGGTTCAATAGTGACACGATCTATCGGTCCATCTTGAATCTGGTCGTGTTGACTGCTTCCCAAGGTGTAAACGGTGGAGGCTGGGCGCATTATGTTGGTCAAGAAAAGCTCCGTCCCATCGAAGGCTGGTCATCGATTGCCTTTGCAAAAGACTGGCAAGGGGCGGCTCGACAGCAAAATGCTACATCGTTTTTCTACTTTGCAACAGAGCAGTGGCGTTACGAAGAAAGTGGAACAGACACCTTGAAGTCACCGATTGGCGGGGATGTCAGTTACACACATCCAGCAGACTACAACGTGCTCGCAGCGCGTCTGGGTTGGCTGCCTTCTTATCCACAGTTTAATAAAAACAGTCTGCTGTTCGCCGAAGAGGCTGCGCAATTAGGCAAGAAGTCCAACGAGGACATCATTAATCATTCTGTAGAAGAGATTAAATCACGTAAGACACGCTTCGCTGTAGAAGATCCTGGGGCAGTCGAGAACTTCCCGCGTTCACTCTTTGTTTGGCGGTCAAATCTGATTTCCAGTTCGGCGAAGGGACAAGAGTATTTCATGAAACATTTACTTGGAGCATCTGATGCCCTGCTTGCCCGGCCGAACGAAGAACAGAAACCTGAGGAAATCGTCTGGAGAGAAGATGTAGAAGGAAAGCTTGATCTGATGGTTGCACTTGATTTTCGGATGACAACAACTCCATTGTACGCGGACATCGTGCTTCCGGCGGCAACCTGGCACGAAAAAACAGACTTGTCGTCAACAGACATGCATCCTTTCGTGCACCCGTTTAATCCGGCTGTTAATCCACTGTGGGAATCTCGCGCGGACTGGGATATTTACCGCCAGCTTTCCGAAGTCTTTTCGGATATGGCAAAAGAGTACCTACCAGGAATATATAAAGACCTTGTGACTGCACCGCTCGCACACGATAGTATAGGCGAAATTTCACAGCCGATGGGTCTTGTAAAGGATTGGACGAAGGGCGAGATTGAAGCGACTCCGGGTAAAACCATGCCGAATTTCAGCATCATCGAACGCGATTATACTAAGATTCACGATAAATTTATCTCACTTGGTCCGAATTTGGCTACTGGGAAAACAGGTGCGCATGGCGTCAGCTTCTCCGTAGCGGACGAATATGAGGAATTGAAAAAGTTGAACGGAGTTTATTACGATGAGTCCATTAAAGATGGGCTGCCAAAAATCCAGACAGCTCGCCAAGTGGCCAATACGATTCTTCACCTTTCATCCGCGACCAATGGACGGGTCTCGCAAAAGGCTTATGAGCAGGCAGAAGAGCTTCACGGTGTGGAACTCAAAGACATCTCGGCCGATCGGGCAGCGGAAAAGATAACTTTCCAAAGTATCACGGCACAGCCGCGTGAAGTTATACCGACACCAGTATTCACTGGATCGAACAAGAAGGGACGCCGCTATTCACCATTTACAACGAATATTGAACGTCTCGTTCCGTTTCGTACTTTGACAGGAAGACAGCATTTTTATATTGATCATGAGATTTTCCGACAATTTGGGGAATCATTACCAATCTACAAACCGACTCTGCCGCCGATGGTGTTCGGCCCTCGCGACCGGGAAATAAAAGGCGGGCAAGATTCACTCGTGCTTCGTTATCTGACACCGCACGGTAAATGGAATATTCACTCCACCTACCAGGACAACCAGCACATGCTTACACTGTTTCGCGGAGGTCCTACGGTGTGGATTAACAACGAAGACGCAGAGGCACATGATCTTGCTGACAATGACTGGGTAGAGGTATACAACCGTAACGGCGTCGTAACCGCCCGGACCGTTGTCAGCCACCGGATGCCAAGAGGAACGATGTTCATGTACCATGCTCAGGATAAGCACATTCAAGTTCCAGGCTCCGAAATCACGGATACACGCGGCGGTAGTCATAACGCACCGACAAGAATTCATCTCAAACCAACCCAGATGGTCGGTGGATATGCTCAGCTTAGTTATGGATTCAACTATTATGGTCCCATCGGCAACCAGCGTGATGTGTACGTTGCGGTACGTAAAATGAAGGAGGTTAACTGGCTTGAAGATTAAAGCTCAAATTGCTATGGTCATGAACCTGGATAAATGTATTGGCTGTCATACGTGCAGCGTGACATGCAAAACAACCTGGACGAATCGCAAAGGTGCGGAATATATGTGGTTTAACAATGTGGAAACCAAACCCGGTATCAGTTATCCGAAGCGCTGGGAAGACCAGGAATTATACAAAGGGGGCTGGCAGCTCCGCAAAGGGAAACTGGAACTGAAGTCAGGCAACATGCTGTCCAAGATAGCACTGGGTAAGATTTTTTACAATCCAGACATGCCGGAAATGAAAGATTATTATGAGCCCTGGACTTACAATTACGAGCAACTGACCAACGCCGGTGAACAGAAGCATTCACCTGTGGCACGCGCGCACTCTGCGGTAACGGGTGAAAAAATGGATTTGGAGTGGGGTCCAAACTGGGAAGATGACCTGGCGGGTGCGCATGTAACCGGTCCGCTTGATCCAAATATTCAGAAAATCGAAGAAGAGATTAAATTTAACTTTGAGAAATCGTTTATGGTTTATCTCCCACGCCTTTGCGAACATTGCCTAAATCCAAGCTGTGTCGCGTCATGTCCTTCGGGCGCCATGTACAAACGGGACGAGGACGGAATCGTGCTCGTGGATCAGGAAGCCTGCCGCGGATGGCGGTATTGCATGACGGGCTGTCCTTACAAAAAAGTGTACTTTAACTGGCAGACGAACAAGGCGGAAAAATGTACCTTCTGTTTCCCACGTGTGGAAGCTGGCCTGCCGACAGTCTGCTCCGAGACATGTACAGGACGAATTCGCTACCTCGGCGTTATGCTGTATGACGCGGATCGAGTGCTTGAGGCCGCTTCTACGCAGGATGAGAAAGAACTTTATAAAGCACAGTGCGACCTGTTTATGGATCCAAGTGATCCGGCAGTGATTGCTCAAGCGAGAAAAGACGGTATCTCGGAGGACTGGGTTGAAGCAGCGCAGAACTCGCCGGTCTACAAGCTTGCCATTGAGCACAAGCTGGCATTCCCGCTTCATCCGGAATACCGCACATTACCTATGGTGTGGTATGTGCCACCACTTAGTCCGATCATGAATTACTTTGAAGGGAAAGACTCGATTGAGAATCCCGATATGATCTTTCCGGCTATCGAAGAGATGCGCACCCCCATTCAGTACCTTGCCAATATGCTGACGGCGGGCGACACGCAAACCGTGAAGGAATCCTTGCAGCGAATGGCTATGATGCGTTCCTATATGCGTGCCCAGTCCACAGGACAATCTTTCGATGAAAGCCGTCTTGAGCGCGTCGGCATGACACCGCGGCAGACCGAGCAGATGTATCGACTTCTGGCGATTGCCAAGTATGAGGATCGTTTCGTCATTCCGACATCGCATAAAGAAGGATATTCGAATCCATACCGTGCTCAAGGATCTGCGGGTTACGGCGATATCATGGGGAACATGGGTTCAGGCTCTGGATGTGACGGCTGTAGTCTGGCAAGTTCAATGGGGATGGAAGAGCCTTTGAAAACTGGAAAAGAAATGGTTGAAGAAAATTTCTACGGGGGTATTTGGCGTGATTAATGTAACGAAGCTGTATGAATGCAAGCCATCATTCGGGTTTTTCGCCCAGCAACTTATGTACCCAGAAAAGCTGGATTTTCATCCGGCTTTTCTGGAAGCATCGTTTGATCCAAACCATCCGGCATATACGCATGCGAACACCTACTGGTCCCTTATGCAAGAGTTCAGTATGGAAGAGATTCAGGAAATGTATACAGAAACCTTTGATTTTCAAAAAAATTGTGCACTATATATGACTTACTTCAAATTCGAGGATGCAAAAGAACGGGGACAAATGTTGGTCAAGTTAAAGGTACTATATGAGATGTACGGACTTGAAATGCCAGATGGAGAGCTGCCAGATTACCTTCCGCTCATGTGTGAATTTCTGTATGCCGCCGAATGGGCGCAAGATCCGAAGACGACAGAAAACTTCCGCATGCCAATCGCGATCCTGGAAGACGGCACATATCATTTGCTTAAAGCGCTGGAAAAAATGGAAAGCCCGTATTTTCATTTGGTGAAGGGACTGCGCGAAACGCTTAAAGCTTGCGTAGAACAGGAGGCAGCTGCGCAATGATGATGCTAGAGCAGTTTTTATGGGTCATTTTCCCTTATATGTGCGTGGTCGTTTTTATTGTAGGGCATATTTTCCGCTATAGAAACGACCAGTTCAATTGGACAGCAAAATCAAGTGAGTTTATTGAAAAAAAACAATTGATGATCGGAAGCCTTTTATTCCACCTGGGAATTATCCCGGTTATTATGGGTCATGTATCCGGTCTGGGCATACCAAAAACCTGGATGCATGCACTGGGTGTAAACGATCATCTGTATCATATTGGAGCAGTTTATGTTGGTGGAATATTTGGAGTGATGACATTCCTCGGTATGTTGGTTCTTACCTCTCGTCGTTTTACAATACGCAGTGTGCGCCGTTTAAGTACAGCGTCTGATTTGGTTGTAAACGTATTGCTTTTGGCCATTGTATGCATGGGGATGTTCGCGACTCTCGTAACAAATGCGGTACAGCCGGAATTCGATTATCGGGAGACGATCTCGATCTGGTTCCGCGGTTTATTCATATTCCGTGTCGACCCGACACTGATGAGAGACGTACCGATGTCTTTCAGGCTTCATATACTTATGGGCTTTGCGATTTTTGCATTCTGGCCGTTTACCCGGCTTGTACATGTGTGGAGTGTTCCGTTGAATTATGTGCGCAGAAGTTATATTCTTTACAGAAGACATAAATAGAATTAGGAAAGCGGGCTCTGCCTTCTTTCCTAATTCTATTAGGAGAGAGCGATGAATACTAGGATGGATTATCAAAGGGAGCTTGAGCGAATACGCGAACATTTCGGTTATGATTTCATGGCGCTTGCTCTTGTTGAACCGGCCGAATATCAATACGTAATTAAATGGAAAAATGCAGCCGGTAATTTAAATGATCGCTTTAAGCGGATTGTGCTGCAATCCGGTAAGGGCATAGCAGGAATCGTGTTTAAAACCGGGAAATCCGTTTTCATTCCATCTATTTTTCAATATGTGGGGGCAGACAACCTGTTTAACTATCCGATCGTTCAATCCGGTTTATCCAATTGGATAACAGATCAATATCCAGATATGCCGATCAGATCTGTGCGAATTGCGATAAACGAGGAGTACGCGCTGTCTACGGATGTATTACAGGATGGAGACATTGCAGCCTTCATTCCCCCAGTCAGCGGCGGCTAATGATAACGATGATAAACAACTAGAAAGGAGGGGGCGTATGAATTTTCATCCACTGAAAGACACGTTGCAGCGGCCGATCCGTGACCTGCGTATATCGGTTACGGACCGCTGCAATTTCCGCTGTTCCTACTGCATGCCCAGAGAAATTTTTCGTGACGATTACGCCTTTCTTCCCCAAAATGAATGTCTGTCGTTTGAAGAGATTCACCGGCTGACGAAGCTCTTTGTATCCCTGGGTGTAAAAAAGATCCGACTCACGGGCGGCGAACCATTAATGCGCAGGAATTTACCTGACCTAGTCTCCCAAATCCTGTCCATTGACGGAGTGGAAGATGTCGGCTTGACCACCAACGGTGTACTGCTAGGTCAGCAGACTAAGCCCCTCTATGACGCGGGGCTACGACGGCTTAATGTCAGTCTGGACGCTCTGGACCCCGAGCTGTTTGGGCGGTTGAATGGGCGGGGGATTAAGCCTGATGTTATTTTGAAGCAGATCGAATATGCAAGAGAAATCGGCTTTGAAATCAAGGTCAATATGGTAGTTCAAAAAGGCGTTAATGACTCGGAGCTTTTGCCGATGGCCGCTTATTTTAAGAAGCAGGGAATAACCCTTCGCTTTATCGAGTTTATGGATGTAGGTAATGACAACGGATGGAGCTTGAAAAAGGTACTAACCAAAAAAGAAATCGTTGAACGACTTAAGAATGCGTACGAACTGGAGCCGATGGATCGGGATTACTTTGGAGAAGTGGCAAAGCGTTATCGTTATAAAGACAGCGACGCACAGATAGGTTTTATTACTTCGGTTTCTGAATCGTTTTGTTCGTCTTGCACACGTACCCGCTTATCGTGCGATGGCAAGTTTTATACATGTTTGTTTGCTTCAGGCGGATTCGATCTACGTCAGAGGCTTCGTAATGGAGCGAATGACCAGGAATTACTCGATGTAATTACTTCAGTATGGGAACAACGCACAGACCGGTATTCCGATGAACGCACTGAACAGACAGCAAAAAACAGAAAAAAGATTAGTATGTCCTACATTGGAGGTTGACATTTTACACTAATAAAATAGGGTCTACTTGTAGTGACTGCCCTAAAAAAGAAAGCGCAAACATTTTGTTGGCAAATCTTAAATTCGATGTTATTATGATGTTGGGATTGTTACTGAAAAGGCAAAACCCGAGGCATGGAATTAATATTTCCATGTGTTGGGTTTTGCCTTTTCTTTTAGAAATACAAGCTTTTTATCCTGCAAGAAATGTATATCTGGCCCAGCCATAACGCAGAAAGGTGAGTGATATAAAGCCTTACAAGTGCTGAACAACAAAGATGATGACGTCGACCAACGAATCGACATCCGAAAATGATGTCATGGACGTGGTTAACCGACTATATCCATTTGCAAAACGGAATATCAGATCGGTTTGAGAGCACTCAAGATCATTCAGGGAAAACGTAAGGCTTTTGTCTCTTAATATGAATGCGTTTTCACAACACGAAGTTGTAAATCAAATACATTTTAATTTGATTTATGACGAAGGTTTGATCGGCTATTACCGTCTTGTGACCTATCTGAAATTTCGCCCAGCAACTAAATCCTTTTTTAAATTTTTGTGGGATAAGGGGGCAGTTAGATGATCATAACGAAAATATTTAATAATAACGCCATAATAGCCAAAGATTCAAAAAGGGATGAGTTTGTTGTTATGGGTCGTGGTATTGCATTCAAAAAGAGTGCAGGAGAACAAGTAGAAGAGCATTTAATTGAAAAGGTCTTTGTGCTTAAACAGAAGGATGCTTCAGAGAAATTTAAATTATTGTTAGAGGATGTTCCATCAGAATATGTTTCGTTATGCTATGACATCATTGAATATGGAAAAAACATATTAGAGGCACAATTGAGCGATTATATATATGTTTCGCTTACGGATCACATGAACAATGCATTTAAAATGTTCGATGAAGGGTTTAAAAATGCAAATCCGTTAATTTGGGAAATTAAAAAATTTTATCCCAAAGAATTTGGGGTTGGATTAAAAGCACTGGAGTTCATTGAAGACGAAACAGGCAAACGCCTGTCGGAAGATGAAGCAGGCAATATAGCCCTTCATTTAATAAATGCTCAAGTAAACAGCTCCTACAATAAGGTAGCAGATGTTGCTCAGCAAACTCAAAAAATACAGGATATCTTAAATATTATTAAATACTCTTATAATAACACCTTAGATGAACACTCCATCAGTTATGAACGTTTTATTACACATTTAAGATTCTTCTTTCAGCGATTAAATAAAAAAGAAAAAACAGAACTGGAAGACGATTTTTTGTGGAGGCAAGTGAAGGCCAAGTATAAAAAGGCTTACGGCTGTATGCTGAAGATCGAAAAATACTTGAACACGGTATTGTCAGATGAGGAAAAGCTGTATATAACGATTCATATTCAGCGTTTGACCCAAAGACAAAATTGAATAATCCTGGATTGTTACTGGTAAAGCAGGCGAAACCAACCTAGATCGAATTTGATCTATTTGGTTTTTCCTTTTTTATAAATACCATTATTTTGAATAGTTCAATTCCCTCGAAGGCACAATATATAGGCAGTCTATAGTATTGCTGAAACGCTCTCGAGATGGATGCAAAATGCCAAATACAAATAAAGGGGAAGTTACGATGAAGTATGAGACATTAGCAAAAGACATTATCAAAAATGTCGGCGGCAAAGAAAATGTGAATAGTCTAACTCATTGTGTAACACGTTTGCGTTTCAAACTAAAAGATGAAAGCAAGGCTAATACAGAGGTTTTGAAAAACATGGATGGTGTTGTTACAGTAGTAAAAAGTGGTGGACAATACCAGGTTGTTATAGGTAACCATGTACCGGAGGTTTACGCTGAAGTTACTGCTGTAGGCGGTTTCCAGGAAGCGTCTTCAGAAGAAGCATCAGATGAAAAAGTGAGTTTGTTCAATAGATTCATTGATACCATTTCAGGTGTATTTACACCAACGCTAGGTGTCCTGAGTGCCACAGGTATGATTAAGGGCTTCACTGCCTTATTTGTAGCTTTGGGCTGGCTGACCAATACATCTGGTACCTATCAAATTCTCAATGCCTTAGGAGATTGTTTATTTTACTTCTTCCCTATTTTCCTGGGTTATACGTCGGCCAAAAAGTTCAATGCCAACATTTTTATAGGTATGGCCATAGGAGCATCGCTTGTTTATCCAACATTTAATGCTATAACATCAACGGGCAAACCGCTGTACACTTTATTTAGCGGGACCATATTTGAATCTCCGGTATATATAACATTTCTGGGCATTCCGGTCATTTTGATGAGCTATGCTTCAACCGTTCTTCCGATTATCGTATCCACCTATGTAGGCTCAAAAATAGAAAACTTCTTTAAAAAGGTCATCCCTAGCGTAGTGAGAACATTTTTGGTTCCGTTTTTCACCTTGTTAGTCATTGTTCCGTTGGCATTGATTGTAATTGGCCCCCTCTCGACATGGGCAGGTCAACTGCTTGGAGCAGGAACTCTCTTTGTGTATAACCTAAGTCCAATTATTGAAGGTATACTTATGGGTGCTTTCTGGCAAGTGTTTGTTATCTTTGGATTACACTGGGGACTTGTTCCGATCGCACTTAACAATTTGGCAGTGCTCAAATTCGACCCGATCCTTGCTGCAACGCTTGGAGCTTCCTTTGCTCAGACGGGTGTCGTGCTGGCCATTTTATTTAAAACCAAAAATGCAAAACTGAGATCACTTTCCATTCCAGCTGTCATCTCGGGGATTTTTGGTGTTACAGAACCAGCCATTTATGGGATTACATTACCACGCAAGAAACCATTTATTTTAAGCTGTATAGCGGCTGCAGTAGGCGGCGGTATTATAGGGATGATGGGAACGAAAGGATATATCATTGGCGGATTGGGTATTTTCGCCATTCCAAGCTATATCAGTCCGGCAGGAATAGACAGCGGATTTTATGGAGCGGTTATTGGTATCCTGGTAAGCTTTGTATTAGGGTTCTTGCTTATGTTCTTTAGTGGATTTAAAGATGATGAAGTGAAAGAAGGTAAAAAGGAAGATAGTACAACAGGGGCGGAAAAGGGAGAAGTTTTAGTAACACAAGAGACTGTGATTAGTCCGTTAAAAGGTGAAATCAAACCTTTATCTGAATTAACAGACGAAGCCTTTTCGACAGGTGCCTTGGGTAAAGGGATTGCTATTGAACCTTCCGAAGGCAAGGTTGTTTCACCTGTAGACGGCGTATTAACATCATTATTTTCGTCAGGTCATGCGATCGGAATTACAAGTGATCACGGTGTTGAAGTCCTCATCCATGTGGGTAAGGATACAGTCAAATTAAAAGGCAAACATTTTTATCCTAAAGTAAAACAGGGGGATGCTGTAAAAAAAGGTCAGCTGCTCATGGAGTTTGATATGAAAGCGATCAAAGAGGCAGGTTTTGTTCTGACCACACCTGTTATCGTTTCCAATACTGCCAATTACCTGGATGTCATTGAAACAGAGAAGAAGTCGATTGATTTTCAAGAGGATTTATTGACGGTTGTAGTCTAATCCCGATTAAGTGCTGAGGAGGAACTGAACAATGAAAAATATAACTAAGGAATTTCCACAAGGGTTTTTATGGGGAGGGGCTACGGCTGCCAACCAATTTGAAGGTGGATATAATGTAGATGGCAAGGGACTAAGCACCGCTGACGTGATTACAGCCGGGACACATACAACTTCACGAAGAATTACGCCTGTACTGGAGGAAGGAGTGAACTATCCAAGTCACGAGGCTATTGATTTTTTTCACCGCTATCAAGAGGATATCCGCTTATTTGCGGAAATGGGATTCAAGGTCTTTAGAATGTCCATTGCGTGGTCAAGAATATTTCCTAACGGAGATGATACAGAGCCGAATGAGCAAGGCTTACAGTTCTATGATCGTGTATTTGCAGAATTGAAAAAGTACAATATTGAGCCTTTGGTTACAATCTCACATTATGAAGCACCATTTCATTTAACCCAAAAATATAATGGTTGGTCAGATCGCAGAGTCGTCGATTTTTATGTGAGATATTGTGAGGTGCTTTTTAACAGATACAAGGATGTTGTGAAATACTGGTTAACCTTTAATGAAATCAATATCTTAACCTTGTCTTTTGGCGCGTTCATGGCTGGAGCTATGATGCCGGAGGGGAATGGAGAGCTTGCCCATGCTACAGTGAAGGATGAGCAGGTTCTGTATCAGGCTTTGCACCATCAATTTATTGCCAGCGCGAAGGCAGTAAAGCTGGGTCATGCAGTCAACAAGGACTTTAAAATCGGCTGTATGATTGCTTATATGTGTTCGTATCCACTTACATGTCATCCTGATGATTTACTGCTGGCCCAACAAAAGGATAACTTGAGCAACTTCCTATGTTCCGATGTTCAAGTAAGAGGAGCTTATTCCGGATTTGCTAAGCGATATTTTAAAGAAAATAATATTGATATTGCCATGCAGGAAAATGATGAGAATATCCTTAAAGAAGGCTGTGTGGATTTCTATACCTTCAGTTATTATTCATCTACCTGTGTCAGTGCCGATCCCAACCAGGAGAAGGTGGGAGGGAATTTATCCATGGGATTAAAGAATCCTCATTTGAAAGCAAGTGCTTGGGACTGGCAGATTGATCCACAGGGATTAAGATGGTCCCTTAATAACATTTATAACCGATATGAAATCCCGTTAATGGTTGTTGAAAATGGTCTCGGTGCCGTAGATACAATGGAAGCAGACGGTTCAATTAACGATGATTATCGAATTGACTATCTGAAGCAGCACATTGAGCAAATGAAAGAAGCGATTGCTGATGGGGTAGCCTTGATAGGCTATACTCCGTGGGGATGTATTGATCTGGTAAGTGCAGGAACCGGTGAAATGAAAAAGCGTTATGGCTTCATTTACGTTGATAAGGATAATGAAGCCAACGGTACACTTTCCAGATCCAGAAAGAAGAGCTTCTATTGGTATAAGAACGTAATTGAAACGAATGGAGAGCAGCTGGATTAAATCTTAGTGTCTGATTTGCGAGTGGAGAGAACCCAAAAACGGGTCTAAAAAAATATATACAGCCAGCGCGTGCCGATGCTCTATTGGTACGCGCTATTCATGATAAGGCCGGAAGAATTCGTAAAGCAGATACGACTCTTTATGTTTCGAAGAGTGGCGGGAGAAACCGGGTTACCCATGCAGCGAATCTAATGGGGTACTAGCTGAGTTCGCATTTATGTGCGGGCTTTTTGCCTTTATTCTCATATTGGGCTAATATTATTGATAACCGTTCTCAATCGAGATATCTGGATGAAGGAATATATTTGAGGTGAATAGTTGTGAATTCAAATTCGTTATCATTAATATATCAGCACTATTTAGAAAAAAATCCATTTAGACAGCAGAACGAACATACCTATTTAATTTTACCGGAAGCAGGGCATGGACAGATTAACCGCGTTACAACTTACAGCGGAATTGAAATTGTGTATTCGCATATTCAATATCACGAACCGTACCCTACCAGCTTTGCTTTCAACGGGCAAATGATTGAACTACAGTTTGCGCTTTCCGGTCAACGTCATGTGGATGTGGCTGGTCTGGACTATACACTTCCGAAGGGGCAAGGGGCACTTATTTTTTTGCAGGATTTCAAAGCCTGGTTTCATCCTCCATTTAATGAGCAATATACATCATTTGCACTCGGCATTCCTGTTTCGTTGTTTAATTATGCGGCTTCACAGTTGGTCGCTCATCGGAAGCTGACTATTGATTTTAATCAAATTCTTAAAGGGGGCGTATTTAATCATTTTGGTTTCGATCTGGATCATAGAATTATAGCGATGATTGAGCATTTGATAAAAGACCTGAAAAATGAGCATAGATCCCCTCTGCTAATGGAAGCAGCCGCATTAGAAATTTTGAACAGGCTGATGATTCAACTATTTGATTTAACACCTATGCCCGAAGGTTTGTCCAGAGAAGATGTTAGAAAGCTGCATATGGCGCGACAGGTACTTGAATCCAGCATGGTTGATCCTCCCTCACTGATCACATTATCCCAAAAAGTGGGACTTAACGATTTTAAATTAAAAAAGGGGTTTAAAGCCTGCTTTGGAACTACTGTATATGATTATTTGCGACAAATTCGTCTCGACTATGCAATGAAGCTGCTGCGCAATCAAGAAAGTAATGTGACAGAAGCCGCGATGGCTGTAGGATACAGTAATGTGAGTGCATTTTCAGAGCAATTTTTTCGCGAATACGGAGTGAAGCCATCATCCATAAAGAAAGTATTTTAAAATAAAAATCCGTTTAACCGTAGAATAATCCGTATATAGGCAGTAGGGTTGTGCGATGACTCGTATACTTCTGCATAGAGAGAATCGATAACAGAGGAGTGTACGAGGATGAATAGAATAAAAGGGAGCATCTTTTTTAGTGTATTTGTGGCTATGCTAGGGCTCATGCTCATTGCTCCAATTATGCCGCCCCTCATTCGTGAATTAGGATTAAGGGAAAGTCATTCCGGGTTAATCATTTCGCTGGGCTCCATTACCATGGCCTTAATGGCTCCAGTATGGGGAAATCTGAGTGATGCCAAAGGACGAAAACCTGTAATCCTGATTGGGTTCATAGGGATGTGTGTAAGTTGCTTGCTGTTTACGCTTACTCTTTTTGGCGGGTTAAATGGATGGCTCAGCGGGTGGCTGTTATTAGTCCTGCTGATTGTTACACGCGGTTTGATAGGCGGGTTTATCCCGGCGGTATTGTCATCTTCCCAAGCCTATATGGGAGATGTGACGGAGGGAGAGGATCGAGGTACTGGGATGGCTATCATTAGCGCAGCCAATGGGCTTGGACTGGTATTTGGACCCGCTATTGCAGGCGCCTTTACTTTAATAGGGCTGTTATGGCCCTTATATTTTGGGATCGTGATTGCCGCAGTTGCATTTGTAGTGGCCCTGCTGGCGATTCCCGGTGCAAAACCCGTTATTCAGCAAAAGCCGGCTCGGATTAACCCGTTTCAGTCTGGACTACGGATGTATTTGTTTACAGGTTTGGTTACGATGATTAGTATTGTGACCATCCAGGTTATAGGCGGGTTTTATTTTCAAGATCAATTAGGTCTTTCATCCGAAGAGACAGCAAGAGTCGTTTCCTTTGGGCTCATGTTTTCCGGGGCAGCCATGTTGATCGTACAGATCGTTCAGATGAAATGGCTTAAATGGCAACCCAAGCCGATGATTTTGCTTGGTTCTCTGTTCCTTATTGCTGGTCTGCTGTTATTTCTCATGTCAATCAGCTTGGTAGTCTACTATGTAGCATTCTTTATGTTTGGTATAGGTACGGGCTTACTGATGCCTGGATTTATGGCCGGCGCTTCTCTTGCTGTCAGTAAAGAACAGCAGGGGGGAGCCGCTGGCTTAGTGGCTGCTGTTCAGGGCATTTCTGCGATCATTGCTCCTATTTTGACGACCACCTTGTACCGGGTAGACAAGTATATTCCCTTTATGCTTATAGCGGTTTTGGTAGCTGTTATGGCTATCATTATGTTGGGGGTAAGCAAAGGAAAAGGTACTAGAGAGCCCGTAGATCAGTAGAGCCGCAGAGATGTAACCAGTCATTTGATAAAGGTCCTTTGTCCTGTTGGATGAAGGGCCTTTGTGCTTTTATATACAACAATATGGCAATGCTATACTGCGATACTGCTTTACTGTAATATTGTCATGTTTTTAATTTTTTTCATTAATATATAACATTTAAATGACGTGATGAGTCATTTTAGTGCGTGAACGACAAAATTCGTCATTTTTTTTAGTTATTCAGGACGTAGTACCTTATCCTGTTCCTTAGTACAATTAATCAAAATAACAAGTGATGAAAAGAAAAGTAACAGATAAGTGAGGGATTACGGATAAGGGGGGACAGGCTGTGGCCGTTTACACACTACGTCGATTGATTCAAATGATTCCGGCACTGCTTGGTATTATCGTCATTACATTCATTATCTCGAGAGTGCTTCCAGGTGATCCTGCCGTGATGCTTGCGGGGGAACAGGCTACACCTGAGACGATTGAAAATATTCGCAGCAGCATGGGACTGGATCAACCGAAGTACATTCAATTCTTTCATTATGTAGGCGGGTTGTTCCAGGGTGATTTAGGACAGGCTTACCACACTGGGCAATCGGTGGCGAGTGATTTTGCTACCCGCTTTCCGGCAACCATTGAGCTGGCACTAGCAAGCTTGGTTATCGCGATCCTGGTGGCAATCCCGATTGGGATTTTGGCCGCAACCCGAAAAGAATCCATTGTTGACCACATTTCGCGTGTGTTTTCCCTAATTGGGGCTTGCATGCCCATCTTCTGGATCGGACTGTTGTTCATTTATATTTTTTATGCCAAATGGGGGATTGCTCCGGCGCCAATGGGCCGAATCAGCGGTGACATCAATCCACCAACAAACATTACGGGACTTTATGTACTCGATAGTTTGATGACCGGCGATTTTGTAGCATTAAAAAGTAGTTTATCCCATTTAGTCCTGCCTGCTGTATGCCTCAGCACAGGTACGATGGCGATTGTGGCACGAATGATGCGTTCCAGCATGTTGGAGGTCATTGGGCAGGATTTTGTCCGTACGGCCAGAGCCAAAGGTCTGCGTGAGGGAGTAGTCATTTACAAGCACGCGCTGATTAACGCTTTTATTCCGACACTTACTGTACTCGGCTTGCAGGTTGGCTATCTGATTGGCGGGGCGGTTATTACGGAAACCATTTTTACCTGGCCGGGAGTCGGCAGTTATGTGACGGATTCCATTTTGGCCGCTGATTACGCGCCCATTCAAGCTTTTACCTTGGTGAGTGCGCTGATTTACAGCTTTATCAACCTTGGAGTCGACCTGGTTTACGGATTGATTGATCCGCGTATCCGGTACGAATAATGACACGAAGCAAAAAAGTAAGGGGAGGTACTCGGATGAGCACTGCAAGTGATTTGGTAGCAAAAGCGGCTGTACCTCAGCCCAATGCAGCCGCTATACCGAAAAGAAAGACCTTTTGGCGATTGTTGTTTGGCAACAAGCTCGCTTTAATCGGATTCATCTTTATTGTGGGATGGACGCTGATCGCGATCCTCTCATCATGGATCGTACCACATGATCCTTATGTAACCGACCCGGCGAACAAGCTGCTGCCGCCAAGTGCAGAACACTGGTTTGGGACCGATAATTACGGACGTGACATTCTCAGCCGTGTGATTTATGGAGCGCGAATCAGCATATGGACCGGGATGATCGCCGTGTCGATCTCATTTATCATCGGCGTACCGCTTGGAGCCATCGCGGGCTTCTACGGCGGTCGAATGGGCAGCATTATTATGCGGTGTATGGATATCCTGCTTGCTTTCCCATCGCTGGTACTGGCTATGGCGATTGCCGCAGCCATGGGGCCAGGACTGATGAGCGCACTTATCGCCGTGGGGATTGTAGGCATACCCGAATTCGCCAGACTGATTCACGGACAAACCATCTCTCTGCGGGAAAAGGAGTTTGTTGAGGCCAGCCGGGCCATCGGTGTAACGAACGGAACGATCCTGTTTCGCCACATTTTGCCGAATGCACTTGCTCCACTGCTTGTGAATGCAACCCTTGGAATGGGCTTCGCCATCCTGACCTCTGCCAGTCTCAGCTTTCTGGGACTCGGTGTCAAGCCCCCGATTGCCGAATGGGGGGCCATGATTTCAGAAGGGCGAGCGTATATCATTTCCGGTGAGTGGTGGATTGTGACCTTCCCAGGTCTTGGAATTGCGACAGCTATTTTGGGCTTCAATTTGCTTGGAGACGGTTTGCGGGATGTGCTTGATCCTAGACTGCGCTCTAGCAAATAAAAATAAATAGATCATCTAAAGGGGAGAACGTAAGCTATGTTGAAAAAAGGTCTTTCTCTAATTGTCGTCTTGTCTACGTTGCTTTGGACGGCAGGCTGCGCAAGCAATGCCAACAGCCCGTCCGCTTCATCCGGAGAGAAGGGCGCAGAAGCTTCAGCCCCGCCAAAAGCAATTACACTTGCTTACTCGGAGGGCGGGTCAACCATGGACCCTGCGGAAGCAAGTGACCTTACATCGGACACCCTTGTGCTTGCGCTCTATGATCAGCTTGTGACCTACGGTCAAAAATCTACGGATAGTGGTGAAGTCGCAGATACGGAGACAATCAAGCCCATGCTGGCTGAGAAATGGGATGTTTCCGCTGATAACATGACCTATACAATGCATCTGCGTAAAGACGTTAAATTCCAAAGCGGTAACCCGCTGACCGCCAATTCTGTGCTGTATTCCCTGGAGCGGCTTAAAAATTCCGATTCCGGTAGCTTCCTTTATGGTATGAGCTCTATCAAAACCGCTACAGCGCCGGATGAGCACACCGTTGTCATTACATTGTCCCAGCCTAATCATATGTTCCTGCAAATTCTGTCCTTGTATAACTTCTCTATCGTGGATGACGTGCTTGTCAAAGAAAAGGGCGATGGCGAGTATTTGAAAACTCATGCGGCAGGCTCCGGTCCGTTCAAGCTTGAAAAATGGGACCCTGCGACAGAAGCCGTCTTTAATGCCAATGCCAGCTACTGGCAAGGTGCGCCAAGCCTGAGCAAAGTAACGATGAAGTTTACCAAAGAAGCTTCTAACCGTGTATTGCTGCTGGATAAAGGTGACGTCGACATGGCGGTTGAGATTCCTGCCAAGGACGTCGCGAAGCTGGAAAGCAACACCGAGCTGAAGGTTCAATCCAATGCAAGTAACCGGATTTTGTATTTCGCCATGAACAACAAAGTAAAGCCTTTTAATAATCCAAAAGTACGTCAAGCGATCTCTTATGCCATTCCTTACGACCAATTAATCGACGATGTCATGTACGGTCAAGCGAAGCAAATGAAGAGTGCCGTAGCGAGCAACACACCGGGCTACACCGATGCAGGCTACAACTATAAGTATGATCTGAACAAAGCGAAACAACTGCTTACCGAAGCCGGTTATCCTAATGGCTTTAGCTTTGATATGACCCTAGGCTCGGGCTTTCAGGACTGGGCGGATGACGCCGTATTGATTCAAGCTGAGCTTGCCAAAATTGGCGTAAAAATGAATGTTGTCAACGTTGCTCGTGCACAGTTCCTTGAACAACAACGAGAAGGCAACCTGACATCATACATCTCCAAATGGACCTCCTTTGTCAATGACCCGGGTTACCATCTTGGATTCCTGATGTACAGCGGTGGTTCCTCGAACTATATCCATTACGCTAATCCAGAAGTGGATAAGCTGTGGGAGCAAGCAGGCAAAGAGCAGGATGGAAATAAACGAAAAGAACTGTATGGCAAAGCACAAGAACTTATCAATCAAGATTCGCCTTGGTCGTACCTGTATGAATACAATCGGGTTGTTGGCATGGGCAAAGACGTCACTGGATATGTTTACTACCCGGATGAAGTGATCCGATTCTACTCATTGAATAAAGAGTAAGTTGCTCATCTTACCCTGATGCCTTCGGTTTCTTACAGCCGAAGGCTATCATTTTACACCTGAAGTATGAAGCTGATCTGTATGGAAAGTCAGGGTTCAGTTAGCGATATGGAAAACGTGAAGGGGTTGTATGGAAATGACAGATTGGAAAGCGTTAGTTCTTGATGAAATAGAAAAACGGCAGGATGAACTGCTTGAGCTTTGCTCGCGGTTAATTCAGTTTCCCTCGGAAAATCCTCCAGGTGATTCGCGTGAAATTAGCCAGTTTATAATGGACTACCTTAAAGAAGCGGGGATTGAAACAACTGTACATGAATCCGGGCCCAATATGTGGAATCTTATTTCCAACTATGGAACTGAATCCGTAGATGGAAAAAAACTGATCTTCTGCGGACATACGGATGTTGTTCCGGCCGGGGATCGCACTCGCTGGGATTTTGACCCGTTTTGTGGCGAAATCCGTGACGGATATTTGCTGGGTCGTGGCGCTTCGGACATGAAGGCGGGCTTGGGTGGATTGATTTTTACAGTGGCACTGTTATCCAAACTCGGTGTACCGCTGGAAGGTGCATTGTCGCTGCTGGTTGTTCCAGACGAAGAAACCGGGGGACATCTTGGGGTACCTTGGGTGCTGGAAAGAAAACTGATTGAAGGAACGGCTGCTGTGATCGCAGAGCCTTCAGGCCCGCAAAACCCGACGATCGGTCAAAAGGGAAGCTGCTGGTTTGAGTTTACCGTAGAAGGCACGCCAGGTCACGGCAGTCTGCAACCGATCGCAGGTGAAAGTGCTATTTTGAAAGCAGCCAGAGGAATTGAAGCATTGCAGCAACTGTGGGATATCAAACCTAACATTCCGGAGGAAGTCAAAGAGATTATTGAAATTTCCAAGCGTTATGTCAGCGAACGGGAAAACCCGGCTTATGGGCAAGCCTTTGACCATGTAACAGTGAACATCGGTACGATCCAGGGGGGCACCAAGGTCAATGTGGTTGCTGACCGTTGTACGGTACAAGTGGATTCCCGCGTTCCTTTTGGTGTAGACCATCGGGATGTACTGGCTAGAGCGAAAGAATTGCTTGCTAGTGTAGGCATTGATGCTGAACCTAAGCAGTTTGGGTTTTTTGGTAACGCCAACTGGACCCCACCAACCGAACCGATTGTGCATGATCTTGTGGATTCCATCGCTGAGGTGAGCGGTAAAGAAGCCTATGGCGTATTGCAGTGGGCAACCAGTGATGCACGTGCATTCCGCAAATATAATATTCCGGTATTGCAATATGGACCTGCCGACCTGGGAACCATCCACAACTTCAACGAAAGAGCTCCGGTATGGCAGATCCTTCAATCCGCGAAAGTGTACGCCTTGACGGCGCTTAAATATCTGAACACTACAAAAACTGAAGCTTAAGGGGAACTGGACGTATGATGAAACAAGTTTACGAGGTATATGATCTTTTGGACAGCCCGTCCGCCAGCGGGACGGAAGTAAAAGCTTATTTGGAGCAACTGGGTCAAGCGGATATCAGCGTCACAACTGTTCAGGGTGAAAAAGGCTCTACGGATTTTATCAAAGTGGTTATTGCCGGGAAAAACGGCCGTATTCGCGGTGGCAATTGCCCAACTCTGGGTGTAATTGGTCGTCTTGGCGGACTTGGAGCACGTCCGGAAATGATCGGATTTGTATCGGATGGCGATGGCGCGGCAGCAGCGATTTCAACAGCAGCCAAGCTTTTGTCTATGCAGTCCAAAGGTGATGTGCTGGACGGCGACGTGATTATCTGTACGCACATTTGCCCGGATGCACCTACCCAGCCGCATGATCCGGTTCCATTTATGGATTCGCCGGTAGATATTTTGACGATGAACCAGTATGAAGTGACGCCCGAGATGGAAGCCATTCTGTCGATTGATACCACAAAAGGGAATCGTGTCATCAACCATAAAGGGATTGCTATTTCCCCAACCGTACGCGAGGGCTACGTGCTGCGGATCAGCGAAGACCTTGTCGATATTGTGCAGACCGTAACCGGCGAGCCGTGTGTTACTTTTGCCGTGACCACACAGGATATCACACCTTATGGCAACGATCTGTATCATATCAACAGCATTTTGCAGCCAGCGGTGGCAACCTCGGCTCCGGTTGTGGGTGTAGCGATTACCGCAGCCGCCCCCGTACCAGGCAGTGCAACGGGTGCAAGCCATGAAGGCGATATTGCGCTGGCTGCCAAAGTGGCTGTCGAAACAGCCAAGGCCTATGGACGCGGACAATGCTCTTTTCATTCGGAAAAAGAATTTCAACATATCACAAAGCTGTACGGTAACATGAAGCATTTGCAAACGATGGGCAAGTCCGAATAAGCTCATTCCTTTTAGATAAAAACGTGAAGATTCATGATGGACAAGGAGGGGGAAGAGGACATGGCACAGTTGCTTGAAGTAACCAATCTCCGCACAGAGTTCAAGACTGCGGCGGGTACGATCCGGGCAGTGGACGGCGTTGATCTGTCGGTTGGCAAAGGGGAAACACTCGGGATTGTTGGGGAATCCGGGTGTGGCAAAAGCATCACTTCCCTTTCCATTATGCAGCTTCTCCCCAAAGGGCTTGGGAAAGTAGCTGCTGGTGAAGTACGGTTTAATGGCGAAAACATACTGGATTACTCAGAACGGAAAATGCGTTCCATTCGAGGCAATGAGATGGCTATGATTTTCCAGGAGCCTATGACCTCGCTGAATCCCGTGTTCAAAATCGGTAAACAAATTGCTGAATCTGCCAGATACCATCATGGTGTAAGTAAACATAAAGCCAAAGCCATGGCCGTGGAGATGCTGACAAAAGTCGGTATTCCACGCCCGGAAAAAGTAGCCGTTTCTTATCCGCATGAGCTCTCGGGGGGGATGCGCCAGCGGGTTATGATTGCAATGGCCATGGTCTGCAATCCGAAGCTGCTGATCGCGGATGAGCCGACCACGGCACTCGACGTGACCATTCAGGCGCAAATTCTGGATTTGATGCGTGACCTGCAAAAGTCCGAAGGAACTTCCATTCTGATGATTACCCATGACCTTGGCGTTGTAGCTGAAATGTGTGATCGGGTGGTTATTATGTACGCCGGGCAGGTGGTGGAAGAAACGGATGTCAAAACGCTTTTTAAAGCTCCCAAGCATCCATATACACAAAGTCTGTTAGCCTCATTGCCGCAATTAAACAGTGATCAGGAGCGTTTGGCTTCCATTCCGGGCCAGGTTCCCAATCCGCTCGATATGCCAGCAGGCTGCCGCTTTGCACCACGCTGTCAGTTTGCCAAGGAAATTTGCCTTGCAGAGGACCCGGAGCTTATGGAAGTGGAGCCCGGGCACAAAAGCCGCTGCTTGCTACAGCAGGAGGGATATCATGAGTACACTGCTTGAAATACGTAATCTAAAAAAACACTATCCGATCAAAAAAGGACTTTTTTCCAAACAAGTGGGAGCAGTCAAAGCGGTGGATGGTATTAACCTGACTGTACAGCAGGGTGAAACCCTAGCAATCGTGGGGGAATCCGGCTGTGGAAAATCTACAACCGGTCGAGCAATCCTCAGATTGATTGAACCAACCGATGGAGAGATTCTGTTTAACGGTACGGATATACGGAAGCTAAATAACGAGCAACTACGCAAATTCAGAACGGATATGCAGATGGTGTTTCAGGACCCCTTTGCTTCACTTGATCCCAGATGGACGGTGCAGCAGGTGCTGGAAGAACCGCTCATCACCCATGAAAAGTTGAGTAAAACACAGCTCAAAGAGCGTGTAGAAAACCTGCTCGAGGTGGTCGGGTTGTCCCCTTATCACGCTCATCGTTACCCGCATGAGTTTTCGGGCGGTCAACGTCAGCGGATCGGCATCGCAAGGGCACTGGCGCTCAATCCTAAATTTATCGTGTGTGACGAGCCTGTCTCAGCGCTCGATGTGTCCATTCAGGCGCAGGTGCTCAACCTGATGAAGGACCTGCAAAAGCAGTACGACCTGACGTATATGTTCATTTCCCATGATCTGTCGGTCGTCAAATTTATTAGCGACCGTGTTGGTGTGATGTACCTGGGCAAGCTGGTCGAACTCGCTCCCACCCAAGAAATGTTCAAGGAGCCGCTGCATCCGTATACGAAGGCATTGATGTCTGCGGTACCTGTAGCTGATCCGGAAGCGGAGCGGGACCGGATCGTACTCAAAGGTGATGTGCCGAGCCCGGAAAATCCGCCCAGCGGCTGCGCGTTTCACAACCGCTGCCCGGCAGCCATGGACATTTGCAGCAAAGTACAGCCAATCTTTGCTGAAGTTGCACCGGGTCGGCAGGTAGCCTGCCACTTGTACCCGACTTCCACGCCGGAACAAGCGATAGTCGAACAGGCGTAATCTAGCTAAAAAAGAATAAATATACTTTATAGTAAAAAAAGCCTGAATTCCGTACCCAACGGATTCAGGCTTTTTTCATGAGTGCTGCTTTGAAACGTACATATTTTTCTAATAGATCCATTTTAAGATTTAATATATGAGGTTGAATTTCAACACCTGTAAATCAAGCATACAACATGCAGGGATACAACATTGCGCAAAGTCTATGGAAGCGTTTTAATTTGAGTATAGAACTACAAAAGAAGACATCAGGGAGGAAATAACAATGCTAAGAGTGAAAGCGCTTAGATGCGAACATTTAAATAATCCGGTTGGGCTGGGCTGTCTAAAGCCGCGCTTAAGCTGGCAGATCGAATCTGACAAAATATATATTTCCCAAAAAAGGTTCCAGTTGCAGGTATCCATAAATCCCAATTTTGAACTGCTGCTCTGGAATCATTTTGCTTATTCGGATCAATCCATTCTGTTTCCATATGAAGGCCCTCCACTGGAATCAGGACAAAGATATTATTATCGGGTAAAAGTATGGGCTCAGGGAGCAGGGGACACAGAAGCAGAAGAATCGGAATGGAGTGAGTTCGGCTTTTGGGAGATGGGGTTGCTCCATGAGCAGGACTGGAAAGCACAATGGATCACGGTGAAGGAGCGGAGCATAAATGAAGAGTTTCAGACACGCGCTCCTTTTGCCACTTCCAAGTGTTTTTCAGTTGAGGGAAAAGTGAAAAAAGCAGTCATTTATGCTACAAGTCTGGGTCTGTATGAACTGGAGTTAAATGGACAAAGAGTGGGAGATGCCTACTTTACCCCGGGCTGGACGGATTATAACGATCGTGTCCAGGTGCAAGCGTATGACGTGACTTCGGCCATTCAAGAACAAAATAACCGAATCACAGCAACGGTAGGAGAAGGCTGGTATAGCGGTTATTTGGGCTGGCAGAAGCGCAAGGACACCTACGGGAACACGAATGCATTGTTATTTCAAATGAAGATTAGTTATGAAGATGGCCGTTCCGAAGTCATTTGCTCTGATTCTTCCTGGGAGGAAACGAGCTGTGCCATTTTAATGTCGGATATTTATAACGGTGAAATCTATGATGCCAGACTTGAGCAGCGGACACCCGAACATAGCTCTTTAACCGAACGGAAAATGATGCAGGTTGTCCCGTTCCCATTAAGCCATCTGGTTGCTCAGGAGAATGAGCCCGTCCGTGTGATGAACCGATTGAAGCCAGTTGAGCTTATTCGAACCCCCAAAGGTGAGCTTGTGCTTAACTTGGGTCAAAATATGGTAGGCTGGCTGGAATTTAAAGTTGAAGCGCCTGAAGGTACGGTTTTGAAGCTGGTTCATGGTGAAGTGCTGGATCAGCAAGGGAACTTTTACAGGGATAACATCCGTGATGCAGCGCAGCAGATTACGTACATTTGCAGTGGGAAGGGGAAGGAGATATTTCGGCCACATTTCACTTTTCAAGGCTTTCAATATGTGAAGCTTGAAGGCTTTCCGGATGACGTTACAATTGAAGATTTTACGGGTGTTGTTCTGCATTCGGATATGGAGAATATCGGGGTGTTTGAGACATCCGATCCGAAGCTCAATCAATTACAGCACAATATTGTGTGGGGGCAAAAGGGGAACTTCCTGGATGTGCCAACCGATTGTCCGCAGCGCGATGAGCGATTAGGCTGGACCGGGGATGCACAGATTTTTGCCAGAACGGCCAGCTTCAATATGAATGCGGTTTCCTTTTTCCGAAAGTGGATGAAGGATTTGGCTTATAACCAGTTGGAGAATGGGGCAGTGCCTTTTGTAGTGCCGGATGTCCTCAAAGGAACCTTTGCCGATAATATGGACAAAACGACGGCAGCATGGGGAGACGCGGCGGTTATATGTCCGTGGACCATGTATCAATGCTACGGGGATAAGCAAATTTTAGCTCAGCAGTATGACAGTATGAAAGCATGGGTGGATTACATCCGCGCCCAGGGGAACGAAGAATATCTTTGGGATACCGGCTTGCAGCTTGGAGACTGGCTGGCGCTGGATAGTGAAGAAGGAAGTTATTTTGGGGCGACCGACGGAACGCTGGTGGCAACGGCTTACTTTGCCTATTCGACTCATATTTTGGCGCAGACGGCCAAACTGCTTAATCGTTATACCGATTACAACACATATAAAAGCTTACATGAGGGGATTCAAACTGCTTTTGCAAACCGCTACTTCGATGACGCTGGCCAACTGACCTCCAATACTCAGACTGCACAGATTGTTGCTCTGCACTTTGGATTGGTGCCGGACAAGTATAAAAAGCAAGTGATCCAGGAGCTCGTACGGCTTATTGAGAAAAACGATATGCATCTGGATACCGGCTTTGTGGGTACACCTTATCTATGCCTGGTTTTGTCCGACAATGGCTATACGGATGTAGCTTATAAGATTTTATTCCAAAATGATTATCCTTCATGGCTCTATCAGGTTGAACGGGGCGCAACGACCATGTGGGAGCATTGGGACAGCATCAAAGTGGATGGCTCGTTCTGGAGTACAGATATGAACTCGTTCAATCACTATTCATACGGCTCAGTTGGAGATTTTATGTACCAAAATATTGCCGGAATAGATGTGGTTGAAGCGGGTTATAAGAAATCACGGATAGCTCCTAAACCGCCTGCTAATCTTACTTCGGCCCACGGGAAACTGGAAACGCCATATGGTGCGCTGGAAGTTCATTGGGAAATCGTGGATGAAGAAATGCAGATGACGGTTCGCGTTCCGCATAATACGACGGCTGAGATTACACTTCCGGGAGTTATGGAGCCGGATGCATTACAACAGACCATAGCAACGCAATATCCGTCGATTCAGAATCCGCCTGTTTATATACCACAGGAGCTGGCTGGGAGAATGGGGATTGCAGGTGAACAGGAGATTTTCCAAAGGAACGGAGATCATGAAATTACGTTTACGGTCGGTTCAGGGAAGTACGTTTTCCAGTACAGATACTGCCAGACTACCCAAGTTCCTGCACATGCAACCAGAGGCTAAATAACATAGACTAGAGGTGAGTAACTTGATGAATATCAAAAACAAAGTATTGTTTAAAACGGCGTTGCTGTCCATTTCGTTAGTCCTGACATCAGCGAGTGCCATTTCGGCTATCATACCGATGATGCTGAATCAATTATCAGGGGTTTCCAGTTCCTTGATTGAAAGCGTAGTTACGATTCCATCCTTCACGATGATGCTGTTTGTGCTGTTGAGTGGTCCGATCTCTTCCCGATTGGGCAAAAAAAATACAGTCATGCTAGGACTTTTGCTCGTGGTCATCGGCGGAATCCTTCCTATGCTCACGACTAACATTACATGGATTCTCGCGTTGCGGCTGGTATTAGGTGCAGGTCTCGGGATGTTCAATTCGCTGGCCGTTAGCTTAATTAGTGATTTTTTTGAAGGGGACGAACGTGCCCAATTAGTAGGCTTTCAAAGCGCCGTTCAAGGGCTCGGAAGCAGCCTAGCTACATTTGTGGCAGGACAGCTTGCCTTAATTGATTGGAAGTTTGCCTTTTTATGCTATGCGATCACCATTCCTGTTGCGCTGTTATTCTTTTTTATCATTCCCGAACCAGAGCGTGTGGAGCCTACAGCGGAGCGTTCAACAGGAACGGGCCACAAGAGCGGCGGAGTATCCATACCTGTACTTGGATTAGGAGCTGTACTCTTCCTGTTTATGACCTTTATCATGATTGTGTATACCAAGACAGGTATTATGATTGCTGAAAAGAATATGCCTAATCCTGGTTTTTTAGGAACCGCGTTAACGCTGTTTTCCTTGGCAACTATGATTGCAGGTTTCTTGTTTGGTAAAATATATAAATGGTTTAGAAATTACGCACCCTTTATCTCCAGTCTATTAACAGCAACAGGTTTTGTAATGCTGTGGTTTGCTCAGAATGTTACCATGGTTACCGTTGCCATGCTTATCATTGGCTTTAGCTTTGCGCTATTTATTCCTTATATCTTTACCATACTAACTAAAATTGTGCCTAAAGGCAGTGAGACGATTTCCATTTCAATTGCAATGGTAGGCTCCAATTTGGGAGCGTTTGCTTCACCTTATGTCATCAAGTTAGTTGGCATGCTGTTTGGAAATGAAACCGCCTCATTTTCCTTCCTCGTTTCTGCAATTGTGTTTACGATTGCTGCACTCATCTGTCTGGGAATCGCTATTAGAGGAAAAGGCAGTAAGGCTCAGGCGACAGTTCACAGTTAATGAGAGTCATCAGGTACAGGCAGTTTTTTCAACGGGCGGAGAACCGCCCGTTTTTCCATCATATAGTGAAGGAGGAGCCGGTGATCATGAACCTTCATGAGTTGGACCAGTTGCTAAGAACCAAAACGGAAATTGAACTTTTACAACAACAAAACCATCAGGTTATTAATGATCTCTCCGAAGAATCGGAGGACGAACGATACTATGATATCAATCAGAACATGTATCGTATGCCCGCTTTGTTTTTCTTTGGAGAACATGATATTTATATTAGCAAGCACAATAGATTTGCTCCGATGCTGGAGCATATGCATGAATTTATTGAATTAAACTATGTCTATTCAGGTAAGTGCAATCAAATCATAGCAGGCAAAGAAATTCAGCTTTGTGAAGGCCAAGTATGTGTTCTGGATAAGGATGTGCCGCACAGTATCGCTCCTTTGGGAGAAGACGATATCCTTATTAATATCTTGCTGCAAAGAGAAACGATTTCTTCCCTGTTCCTGCAACGGTTATCCAAGAAAAAAAGTCTGATTGGCGAATTTCTCGCCAACTCTGTCCTCCAGCATCAGCACCATAATCACTTTATTATTTTCGAGTCGCAATATAATGAAAATCTTCAATATATACTACGTAGAATCTTGATTGAATATTTTTCCAGACAAGAGGATTCGATGGAATTGGTCAAGGCTTATTTGCAAATTATTTTTGGAGAATTGGTCCGTGTATTGGAAAGCGAGCATAATATTCATTTAAACCAGCAGGAAAATAATATTGCATCTATTCTGAATTACATGGAAGAGCATTATCAGCATTTAAGTCTGCAACAGCTATCTAATCATTTTAATTACAATCGTACGTATTTAAGTAATAAGTTAAAAAAAGTAACTGGTCTTACTTACACTCAGCTTATTGCCAACATTAAACTCAATGCAGCCTATTCTCTGGTAGTGAACACCAACCTGCCGTTCGAAATGATATTTAAGCAAGTTGGATATAACAGCATGAGTTTTTTCTATAAAAAATTTAAAATGGCTTATGGCGCTACCCCGCAAAATATCCGAAACAAGCAGTTGAGAAATTGAAGGATGCAGAAGGATCATATAACCGCTATGACTGTTTTATGATGTAATAGACGTCCAATTCTAATGGGCGTCTATATTTGTTATAATAGCTGCAAATTCATAAGCGCAAGGCTAGGAGGATACATCCTTGGAAGCGATACTAAGACGGCACTGGCCGGAGTGGAACGGAACGTTGCAGAAACGAACCGGGGGTTGGAATAATACGACGTATTTTGTTAAGGGTGGTAGGCGAAGCGGAGTGCTGCGCGTCTACGATACACACAGAGATAGGGACAAAATTGAATTTGAGCATGCGGTTTTGCAGGCACTGAGTAAGCATTCTCTATCATTCAGGGTACCGATGCCAATTCGAACAGTGACGGGAGAGACACTCGCTCAGCTTGAGAAGGAAAGCGGCAAATATGTCTGTCTGTTCGATTACATAGAAGGCGAATCACCACTGGAGCAGGAATCAAGCTTTGCCTATTCTTTTGGCGAGGTCACAGGTGAATTATCTGCTGTACTTGCGACATTCAATCTTGAACTGGCTCCAGTCTACCGACCTTATTATGCCTTGCAGCAATCCTATCCATTGTGCAACCAGGAAATAGTTCGAGAGATTGGCCTACATCCGCCAGAGCCTCTAAAAGCTTTGCATGACGAGCTGGGCTGGATAGGAAAAGTATATGATGAGATTACAGATTCGCTTCATGCATTGGAAGAATTGCCGCATCAGCTTGTACATGGGGACTTGAATACTTCCAATTTGTTGGTAAAGGATACCGATCATAGCCAAGTGGCTGCACTGCTTGATTTTGAATTTTGTACGCTGGATGTTCGGGTCATGGAACCAGCAGTTATTTTATCAGGATTGTTGGGTCAACCGGAGGAGACGAGAGCAGTTCGGGATTTTTGCCAGGGCTTCAGCCGCCGAGTTCATCTGTCCCAAACCGAGATTGATGCTTTACCTGTATTGATGCAGCTCAGGAAGGTAGATGTATTTCTTCATTTTTTGAGCCGCTTTCTGGAAGGAACGGATCAGCCACATGTGTTACAAGAGCAAATCAAGCAGATCGCTGCCGACTTGCTGCAACTGTCTACCCGAAGTAGCTGGATTCAGGAGGAGTTGATCCTCGCAGGAATGGCGTATGAATGAACTTTATCACATGATGAGGAGGAGATTGGCAGACGACGAGCCGAATCAGTGGGTGATTTTGGATCAAATACAGGTCTCCTATATAAATCATCTGGAATTTTCCCCAGGGTGAATTTCCGGACAGCTATATCCATTTTTTGAAATACTCTAACGGCGGGGCGTGCTGCAAATTCTTTCATTGAGCTATCTACAGAAACATGGGAACTATATGATTAGCAAATAGCGAGATGCCGATTTTTTTGGGCTTCTCGCTATTTTAATCATTTTACCCCTGAAAAACCTCAATGAAGGTGCCGTATGTCCCTATGGCTGAATTTGAGATATTTGTTCAATCAACGAATCGACCGCCTCATCCACTAGGTAGGGACCATAGTTCCATTTATCACGGGAAACATTAATAATGTGATTATTTTTTACAGCAGGAATCGTCTGATACACAGGTTCGCTGAACAGCTCCCTCATGTGTTTCAGCTCTTGATCTGTCATTTGAGTAAAGAAATAGTCAGCCGGACGATGGACCAGAGCTTCCATGGAAAGAGCAGTACCACCATCGGCGTAGGGTTTGAATTGCTCAGGCATCTGGAAACCGAAATCCTGATAAATCAATTTTCCGAGCGTACCGCCCTCACCTCCAAGCAGTACCTCTCCCTTGTGAATAATGAAAGAGATTGCGGTAGTATCTGCTTTAATGGGGATGCGAGTTTGTTCCCGAATGCCCTGTAATTTTTTCTCGAACTTAGCAATCCAGGATTCTGCTTCTGTTTTCCGGTTCATAATGTCGCCAAACGTCCGTAGTGTATTCACCACGTCTGGATCACCACCCCATGCTACTGCAATAGTTGGGGCAATTTTTTGGTACTGCTCAAAGGTTGCTTTGTCGTGAAAATCCGACAGTATAATCAAATCCGGCTCCAATGCGGAAATGGCCTCGATATTACCTGTTCCTTTGCCTATGCTAGCGACATCAGCCATCTTGTCAGGATAAAGGTCGAGTATCTCCTGATTGACACCTACCGGTTTTAAGCCTAATGGAAGCAAATAACCACCGTATGTAATAACAACAGCCCTTTTGGGTTGAACAGGAATTTTCATTTGCCGTCCAAGTGCATCGGTATACGATCTTGTTTCAATTGGTTTCGCAACGTCACTCGCACCGCCGCAAGCTGCCAGAAGCAATGTTAAGCTGAACAAAAGGGTAACAGCAAAAGCAGGCTTAAAACTAACATTCATATCGTTCACTCTCCAAGCGTCATGTTGATAATGATTATCATTGTTATCAATATAACGTTGTCCTGATCGGGGAGCAATGAAGGATTTGAGTGTAAAATTTGTATTTGTTGAACTTTTTGAAACAAGGCTATGCAATTTAAATTGTGTTGGGGTTTCGCCGGTTTGCTTTTTGAAAAGTCGACTAAAGTAATAAAAATTGGTATATCCAACGTCTTCGGCAACTTCCCGAATGGAAGCATCTGTATCAG
Organism: Paenibacillus sp. NRS-1781; assembly: GCF_050467745.1. Classification (NCBI taxonomy): domain Bacteria; kingdom Bacillati; phylum Bacillota; class Bacilli; order Caryophanales; family Paenibacillaceae; genus Paenibacillus; species Paenibacillus sp. NRS-1781. The sequence continues at coordinate 11,881 of NZ_JBITPI010000058.1, read as the reverse complement.
CTAACAGGGATTTGGCCCTGTTGATGCGGGTCTGAACGACATACTCGATAGGGCTGCATCCATATTTTCGCTTAAACACCTTTACGAGGTAGTGGGTACTGTAATGAAACCGTTTAGCCATCGTCTCCATAGCGATTGGTTTTTGAAAATGCTCTTGAATATATTGGGCTATTTGTGTAGCCAGATCCGGCTCGGATATTTTGATTTCCTTCATCTGTAGTTGACGAAAGTGTTCATGCACGAATTGATAGAACAATCCATTCACTTGCAATTTGTCCAGTTCATTTCTATTAGACCACTGCTGATTCATTTGTTCGACGAGCGATATCAGGGGGAGCGGATAGAGGGCCTGAAACGCATAGTTTTGTCTAAATAGAGCCATCCGATCTTCTCGTTCGAATGAGCTTTGGCCCGCTCGCTCTTGAACGGGTTTGTATAAAATGAGGTAGTATTCAAACGGCTGGTTTAAGCACCAGATATTCAGACTTGCTCCTTTTCCGCCGTGGAGAACCTGAAACTTGGCTGCTGAGGTTTCGATTTCATCAAGCATCAATCTGGCTTCTCCTTGATTGGCGAATAGAAATCCGCTTGAAGGCAGGGAATAGGAACTCAATCTCTCTCCAGGCTTCATCGTAAAATGACGAATGTCCAGCACCTTAACCGGCGTTTGGCTCCATAATCTGATCGTTTCCAGCCACTCCATAAAAACACCTCGAAATAATATAAGTTAACACATGCATAGCGGTGCATTCGGCCCTTGTTACATCGCCTTAAGCTTCCCAGGGCATATAAATATCTATCGTGCTGCCCTTTTGTTCCAGAGAATGAATATCAGTCCAATACTCGAAATCAAAAGAGTGTGAAGCACTGATCCCCCTATCACGGATTGAGTCATAGGTTCCATCTATTTGGGATTCAGGTCCCTGATGAGTGACCTTCACACGCGGGGATTGCCTTTCAGATTAAAGATGATTTGCTTGATGTGGAAGGAGAACTGCTCTTACTCGGAACATCTGTTGGCCAGGATTCTGAGAGCAACAATTCGAATTTCGTATCCATCCTGGGTCAGGAAGGTGCCAGTAAAGAGATGTGGGAGCACTACTGCCTTGCTATGGAAGCGTTGAAAGAGGTACCCCGCAACATCGCTTTTCTGAAGCATTTAATGAATTATATGGTTAACCGGGACCGTTAAAAAGGTTTGTATCCCATTGCTTAATAGAAGCGATGGGTATTTTGCGTTAGGGTAAAGTAGCGGTTCAGCTCTTCATCATATCCATTAAAGCTTGATATGCAATGGGTAAGGAAGTAAAGCCGTCACGCTCTAAAAAGTGTCCTCCGTGTTCTACTTCGTGGAAATCCGCCTGGATGTCATTCGCTAGTTTCTTGCTGAATGCAAAGGGGACAATCGTGTCATCCTTTGAAGCAATAACTGCACGCATCTTTACTGAATCCATGAGTTGCTTATAATCCAGCTTATCATTTGTAAATTCATCTAATGACGGCAGGGTTGGCACGGGATCGGTAAAACCGGAGACGAAGACAAGACCACCGAGTTGCTCTGGAATACTTACTTGCTGCAAATATCTTAATATGGAAACACATCCCAAGCTATGGCCAACAAAATAGGTATCCTTATGTTGAACCTCAATACTTGATAATAAATGTTGGGTCCACTCATGAAGCTGGGGAGCTTGTGAGTTGGGCATATCCAATATATCTACAGAAACGCCATCTTCCTGTAGCTTGTCTTGTAGCCAAGAAAACCAATGATCGGCTGGCGAAGCCGTATACCCATGGATGATATACACTTGTTTTTGATTTTGTAGGTTTGTCACTTTACGTCTCTCCTATTATCCTGAGTAGTTCTTGATTAGTTGATGATATATGTCCCACTTTGGTATGAAGACCACTCCTCTAGTTTAGCAAATTCTCCAAGCACATGAGTAACTAAAATGAATAGTCACATTTGAGGATTTTGCAAAATCCTGATGGATCAATCTCAAGCTCACTTTCCTTGAAAAATATTCTTTATTTTAGCAGTACTGTATTTCCCTTATGAAAATAAGCGCTTTCTGCCGATATATATATCATCACGGTGTAATCTCTTCATTCGTATGGTTTGGGGGAGGGTATCCATGGGAGCAACGTGATCTATTATACATAGACGACTGGAGGAGTTTTGATGAGAACAAAACTATCAGACAGCACTAAAAAAGTAAAAGGATTTAGAGATTTAAAGGTAACGACAACGATGGTCTCCATGATCATGATCAGCTTGGTGGGTTTGCTCATTGTATCGTTGGTAGGGGTTCTCGGCATGTATCAAGCTAAAGAGGGCCAAGGTATTTTGTATATGGATCGCTTTCAACACCAAACGAATATTCTGGAAGTGAAAAGTGATTTTTATAACATGCGGGCCAACTACACCAAAGTACTCGATAATGAAGAGTACACAGATAAACAATATAAGCAGGTACAGAAGGGAAAAGACAGCGTTACATCAGGCTTAAGTAAATTCTCGCAAAAGAATCTGGACCCGAAGGAACAGAAATTGTACGAGGAACTAAGAAGCAGCATAGACACATATTATCAGAATATTGGGCAGATCATGGCAGTCAAAAAAAATACCGGAACGTATGAAAAGGAAGAGAGAGGCCGGATTAATACATCCAGTACGGCAATTGTTAAGATACTGACCGATATTTCTGATTACAACAATGAACAATCGGCCAACTTATATCAAAATACGCAAAATGAGATTAAAATGCGCACAATTATTCTGATTGCGATTCTGGTCCTAGTACTTGCTGTCCTTAGTATGATCTCCTTTTCGGCCATTCGGAATATCCGTTCTCGGATGAGCACCATTACGAAATACTGTGAAGAGATTACCCAAGGCAATTTAACGGCAGCACTTGATCCAACCCTGCTCAAGGGAAATAACGAAATCGCTGTCATTGCACGTGCCATTCAACAAATGACAGATTCAACCTCAATGGTTATTACGGGGGTTATCAATGAATCCCGCCAAATTAATCAGCTAAGTGATCAGACGAATCATAATATGACCGATCTCAATGAGCGGATTAGAGACGTATCGGCTACAGTCGAACAGCTATCAGCAGCGATGGAGGAGACTTCGGCATATACAGAAAACATGAATCATTCTGCGGATGAAATGCAGCGGGCGGCAGAGTACATTTCGCTCAAAACTCAAGAAAAAGCGCAGTCTGCCTATGATACAAGCCTAAAGGCCGAAGCGTTGAAGTATGAAGCGAGTGAGTCCAATAAAGCGTCCAAAGAGATTTACCGGAAGGCCAGTGAAAAGATGACGGAAGCGCTGGAACAAGCCAAGGCGGTAGACCAAATTCGTATACTCTCCCAGTCCATTCTGGAAATTACGGCCCAAACCAATTTGCTGGCTTTAAATGCATCTATTGAAGCGGCTCGAGCCGGTGAGTCAGGTCGGGGGTTTGCAGTTGTGGCTAACGAGATTCGCAAGTTGGCAGATGGGTCCAAGCAGGCGGTAGATCAAATTCAGAGTGTTACTCAAGAGGTTGTACAATCTGTAGCCAATCTGACGACCAATGCCGAGGAATTACTGGATTTCCTGCATGCCAAGGTGGGCAAGGATTATCAGCTGCTTGAGGATACGGCAGAACAATATTACAATGATGTAGTTGAGCATACGAATACAGTTAATGATTTGAACGCCACCTCTAAGCAGGTAAATGCAACGATCCAAACCATGGTGAGAGCTATCCACGAGATTGCAACAGCCAGCGAACAGTCTGCCGTATCTACTCAGCACATTGCTGAGAACATGGTTTCATCGACGGAAAAGTCTCTTGAAGTGGCACAACAGTCTGATCAGGTGAAGGAAAGCGCCACCCGATTGAATGAACTGGTCGACGGTTTTACTAATTGACGAAGCTAGTCTGGTGAGTGGTATTCCATATGAAGGGTTGACTTCATCAGCTCGATAGGCAGAGTCTAGTGGGAACAATACATCCAAAAAATGCAGTTGGGGAGCCGCAAAAAGGCTCCCTTTTTGATTTTATCCTCTACGGTTGTTCTCGGATTTGTCTACTAAAAACGAAAACAAAATGCTTAGGAAGGAGGCTTCCAATCAGGAGTCTAAAGCACGTAGCTCTTCCTGTTCAGCTGTTTGCATCAGCTTATAAATCTGCCGGGTCGTGTTCACATTCCGCACCGTCATATGCTGATATAGACTGGAGCCGGCCAGTTTCGTCATCCCGCTTGTTGTGATATGTTCTCTGCTGACAGAAAACAGAACGGCCCCAGACGTATACATTACATGGCCGATTCCCGGCTTCAAAGGAAGCTTCTCCAGAACGGAAATATCGTTAATTTCATTCCAAAGAAACAATACATCACTTTTCATCTGTGTATCATTAGACCATTCCTCCGGCAATGCCTTCATAATCGCCTGGATTTCCGCCATATTGCGAACGATAACCCGGATAGGTAAGCTAAAATCCTCCAGAATCGCATGCTCCACTTGGAGCGACAGCTCCTCGTTGGATTGAACGTCACTGGAAAAAATGATGTTTCCGGAGTTGATGTAAGTCGTCACATGGCTCATGCCTGCCTTCTCAAACGTTTCCTTGAGTTTTTTCATATTAATCTTGTTGTTGCCACCCACATTAATGCCCCGCAGCAATGCAATATAAATCATATAAGGCTCACCTCTCTTGTACAAAAGGATTTTATTAACACAGGGATAGGTTGGCATCGATCATTTCAAAATGGCTGTACAAATACTCAAGCTCAGGGGATACAGGAATCCGACTGTCCCAGCAATCAGTTATTAAGGATCGTTTTTTTGGATGTCTAGTCGGGCTGGCTGCGGTGTGTTCGGACTAAAGCCGGGACAATGGACGGACGATACATCCATGGCGCTCTGTTTGGCAGAGAGTCTGGTGCGAAAGATGAATTTGATCGGCAGACCAAATGCGGAGATACATTCAGGGATCTTACCGCCATAAGGAGCCGCCCGAAATACAGGGAACCGGTTATGTCATTCGTTCCCTTGAGGCTGCGTTGTGGGCATTTCATCATTCAACTTCCTTTGAAAATGGGGCACTGCTGGCAGTAAACCTTGGGGATGATGCCGATACAACGGGAGCGGTATACGGGCAGATTGCCGGGGCTTTTTACGGGCACAGTGGAATTCCAGGCCATTGGCGTGAGAAGCTGTCAATGAAGGAAACGATTGATGAACTTACTGAGGCTTTATGGAAGAAGGCCGAAAAGAACCTAAATGAAGATCACCAATAACTGAGTAAAAATGAGCCGCTGGGCATCATCGGCTCGGGATAGAAAACCGCGCATTGCTCAATTTTTGACCTGTACCAGAGATGAATGTGAGCATATGGTGACATAATGGTTTCATCCTGCCATCCTGATGTGCACTCCTTTATAATAGTAAAAAAGGGACAAGGAGATGAACTCAAGATGAAAAAAATAACCTTGATAGCTACGGGGTTAGTTGCGGTTGCCATAGGGACATATCTGATTGCAGGAAATGCCCAGCGAGAAGAAGCCGACACCCAAGGAGTGTAAAATATCAAGCAATTGGTGCATGATTTTAGTACAAGAAAGGCAACGGCTCAGTCCGCTTCCATCACTTCCAGTCAGTTGAGCGTATCGGAGGATGGTACCATAATCAAGACCTACGATCTGCCTGATAACGAGTTTTTTGTTTCGATAGCGCCATATATGGAACAGACCCACCCTTGTGCAACCCATAGCCTGACTGGTTGTCAAGGCGAAATGAAGGATGAAGAGTTCAGTGTAACGGTCCACGACTCCGAGGGGAATGTCATCATGGAGAATGCGGCCATGCAGTCGCAATCCAATGGTTTTATTGATCTATGGCTGCCTAGGGATAAAACATACCGGATTAGCGTGAATCATGAAGGAAAAAGGGCAGAAACTGAATTCTCTACATATGAGAACAATGATACTTGTATCACAACGATGCAGTTGGGTTAATGTCTGAGGATGGAAGTTTACGTATTGATCGCTGGATCGCTCTAAGTACGTGAAAACGTGTGTTCTTATAATTCATTAATAAGAGAGTCTGCGTCCGACGCAGGCTCTCTGCGCTGTTGTTATGGCGAGTGCAGAGATTAGCAGGGTAAGGCGCATACAGAGAATTGAGAATAAGAGTATGCAATCAAATGTTTGGTGCTGTCTAATTCGCGTTGGAGTCTGGGGCAGGGACATTGCCGAAGGTGATCAGCTTTCAAAACTTTAAATTGTGTATACTAAAAACCTATTCAAACAACTGCAAACTTCCGACATATTATCTAAGAGCTTTTCGCTCAATATTCCTCGGGGAGATGGCAGCATGTCACAAAATATTAAAAAGCGCGTATTCAGATCATCCAGCATTGCGAACACATTAGCCATTGTGTTGTTAGTCATTATCGTTGTCGTCTTTGCAACCTTGGGGACGTTCATGTTTGCAAGCACGCAAAGCATACTTATCAAGCAGCAAGAGGCCATGCTCCAGACCAAGACGCAGGCCGTTGTCAGTCAATTCGATGCGTTGTTTAAGGAAAAGGGATCGCTTGTCAAACAAATGGCAACGAACAACCTTTTTCAGCAGTACATAGAAACAACCACATCGGGAGATATGGTGAAAACTTCTCCATATGCTGCGGAAACAGAAGCGACTCTGGCAGCCATTGTAAAGGCAGAGCCCTCTTTTGCCGACGCCTGGATTGCAGGAATATCTGGCAAAGGCTTCTTTTTTCAGAATGATGGTGCTGCTTCCAAACCGGATTACGATATCCAAAAACGCCCGTTCTTCAAGCCAGCTGTTGAAGCAAACGGTTTATACTACTCGGATCCCTATATTGACGTCGCTACGGGTAGTGTGCTCATGGGTATTTTCTATCCGATCAAAGATAACAGTAACCAATTAATTGGATTTGCAGCAGCTGATATTGCTTTCAAAGACATCCCTGCCCTTATGCAAAGCTATTCGCTCGGAAGCACAGGTTATTCGATTCTTGCATCCAAAACAGGTGATATTTTGTATCACCCCGATCAGACTAAAGTGTTGAAAGAAAAGATTAACGAAAGCACAGGTGATCTTGGGGAGATCGGAAAGAAAATGATTGCCGGCGAGTCCGGAGTACAGCTGATTAATGACAATGGAGAACGTCGTTATATCGGGTATGCAACCAGTAAAGATACCGGATGGTCCGTGGGCTTAACTATTTCTCAACGAGAGGCGCTCTCAGAATTAGAAGCCTTTACCTGGCTTACCATTGGCGGTTTTGCCGCAGCCACAATCCTGCTGGTTGTGATTTGTTATATAACGCTCCGTTATCTGTTGAGATCCATACCGAAGCTGCTCGCAAAAATCAAGCTGATTGAAAATGGAGATTTAACCGTTCAGTTTGATACGCATTCCAACAACGAAATCGGGCAAATTTCTCAAGGCGTTTACACCATGGTTCAAAAAATTCAAGGGATGCTCCAAATGGTGGGCAGCTCGGCTCAGGTCTTGAATCAGTCCTCTGACGGTCTGCAATCCATTTCTTCCAGAACCGCAATAACAATGAACGATACTGCGACAGCAATTAATGAGATTGCCAATGCGACGAACTACCAGTCCGTTGAAACGGAGAATATTTTACAAAAAACCGGAGCATTGTCCGGCCAAATTGACGAAATTGCCAATGATGCCAAAGCCATCGAAACGATGGTGCAAGTCTCTGTCGAGCAAAGCGGAATGGGGCTTGCTGTAGTGGATCAGTTATCCAAATGGGCGGAAGAGAACCACAATTCCACACAAGCGATGTCGTCTATTATTCAGGAGATTGATCTAAGCCGTCACGAGATTTCGAGCTTCGTGGACACGGTCAATCAAATTGCAACGCAGACCAACCTGCTGGCGCTCAATGCTTCCATTGAAGCTGCACGTGCAGGAGAACAGGGCAAAGGGTTTGCTGTTGTTGCCGGGGAGGTTCGCAAGCTGGCTGAGCAGACTGCACTGGCGACACAGGAAATCTACAAGAAGGTACGTGTGATTGAAGAAAAAACCAGTGTATCGGTTGAGCATACGGTTCACGGCCTGAAAATTGCTGAAGAAAATGCCAGATCGGTGGAGAACACCAAGCAAGTATTCTTTAGCATTAACAAGGATTTGGAAGATTTGAAATTGCGAATGATCCAAATTAGCAACAACACCTCCAAAGTCCACAAGCACAAAGATGAGATTTTGCAGGCGCTGGAGATCATCTCTTCCACCACGGAGGAGAATTCCGCTTCAACCGAAGAGGTTAGCGCCAGCACGCAGGAACAATTGGATAGCATCGAGCAGGTTGCTGAACTATCCAAACAGTTAAGCCAATTGTCCAATAAGCTACGAGACGAATTAAGCCAGTTTAAGGTCGAGTAACAAGGCTACTAGGCATGATTTTGACTAAATATACAGCAAAGCCCGCGATCAGTGCGGGCTTTTTAGCTTCAACAGCTGTTGTGGGGTAGAGGGCATGGTAGCTGGTGCGGGATACAGATAGACCATACGTGTTAACTGAAATTTTAGCGGGGTGAAGATATGAATTGCTTTGAAAAAAATGTCGTGTCCGTTTGGTACGGTCACTTTGCCTCTGAAGATGAGTTGTTTGAATATGTTGAGATCAAATACCCGGAAGATGAGAACGAAGATGTTTTTAGCGGTTTTTTGAATGATCATGAAATAGATGATTTTGACGAAGATTTTGCTGAAGGAGTCTTTCTGATGGATGGGGCAGATGATGGTATAAAAGATGTTTCCTATGTTGATTCTTTTTTATCTCCACTATTACATGATTTGAGTAAAATAGATGGCAAATATAATTCGTTGTTCTTTATATATGATTGTAATACAAGCGGTTTATCTGAAAAAAATGGCGACAAAATGCGCTTTTTAACGGCTTATCCTTATTGTATTAACAAATGAGAAACAAATAATCAGGCTCATCTTTTGTTTATGTGGGGAGTAGAGCGAGTTCCAATTGGATAGCTACTGAACCTGAAGCTGGAGTATCTGTTGGAGAAGGTGGCGGCAGTGCTATGGGATGATGTGACGGAGGAACTGGACAAATAAAGGTAAGACATTTTATGATAATGTAAATTGGACTTAATGGATCAATAATTTACTCTGAAAGAATCAGGGACTTAAGATGAATATCCATCTTAAGTCCCTTTTTTTGTGCAAAATTAGATTTCCAATTTTTTGAACGGCTGATATACTAAGGAGGCAAGTGAGATGAAGATAAACCTACTTTATCGGGATGAAAAAACGATCAGCGTACGCTTGGAGCGATACGGAGTCAAGGAGCGGGAAGGGATTCGATCCATACCAGGCAGGAAATGGGTTCCAGACGAAAAAATCTGGGCGATTCCGTACAGTATCTCGGCTGTAGAAAGCCTGTTGGAAGCGTATCGGAGTTGTAAGTTCGAGTACGACGAGCGCTTGAATAAAGAACTACCGTACATCCGGGAATGGCTGGATAGACGGGACACGCAGGCTAATGCGGTTCCCTCTTCTTCGGAACGAGGTGAATGGAATCCGGATCAGCGGCAAGAATTGCGCGATGCATTGGTAGCAAGGGGGTACAGCAGCAAGACGATAAAAGCATACATATCGCAAACGGAACGCTTTTTTGCCGGATTGCAAGGGGCCGAAGCAAGCATAAATGATGCGGTGGTGCAAAAATATGCGCTGGTGCTGCTCGAAAAAGGTCTTTCGCACGCTTATGTTAACCAAGCGATCAGTGCGTTGAAATTTTATTTTCGCCATGTGCTAAAGCAGCCCAAATCCTCCGCCTATGTTCGTCCGAAAAAGGAGAGTAAACTACCGGATGTGCTGTCCCTGAATGAGGTCATGCGTCTGTTGAAAGTAGTGAAAAATCCAAAGCATAAGGCTATTCTGTACCTGACGTATACATCCGGGCTGCGGGTAAGCGAAGTGGTGAGGTTGCGTCCTGAAGACTGCGACCATGAACGGAAAGTGCTGAAAGTCCGTCAGGGAAAGGGCAGGAAGGATCGGCAAACGCTGCTCTCCGAAGCGGCTTTTGCGGTGGTCGAGGAGTACATAGGGGGGAGCGGCCAGAAGACTGGCTGTTTCCAGGGCAGAGGGAAGGCGGCCACCTGACGGAACGTTCAGCGCAGAAAGTGTTTGAAAAAGCGCTGGCTGAAGCGGACATTCGCAAACAGGTAAGTATCCATTCCCTAAGGCATTCCTTTGCGACCCACTTGCTGGAGAATGGGATTGATCTTAGCTATATTCAGGAACTGCTGGGGCATCAGAGTGTGCGAACAACGGAGCGCTATACACATGTGAGCAGGCGGGACATTGGGCGGATTCAAAGTCCGTTGGATCGGATGGGCGGGTTGGAGGATTGAAACGCAGAGAGTGCGGGAATAAGGAGCAAAGTGCAGGATTCACGAAGTTCGTGAATATGACGAAGAGAGCATTCTTTCGGAAGTTCGTAAATAAGATGTTAGGTGAAATATCGGCAACCCCATAAAAACATTAAAGGCGAATGTTAAGTCCCATCATGCTTTGGTGTATAATGAAAACAAAGAAGTGCAGGAGGTATGTGTAATGAGAATTGAAGAAAAACTAATTGAAGACTTTTTAACATTACCAGAAGATAAGAAGCTTGAAGTGATTGATTTTATCGAATTTCTAAAGAACCGAAGTAATCAGCAAATGGAGTCACTAATGGACGATATTATAAATGAAAACGCTGAAGCACTTAGGGAATTAGCCAAATGAAGAATATCAGTTTAGAACAAATTATTCAATTCCATACTAAGATTGTAAAGGCAACAGGTGGTTCGGTCGGGGTTAGGGATCATGGAATGATTGAAAGTGCATTACGAAAAGCAGAAGCAACCTTCGATGGACAGGAGCTTTACGAAGGTACGATAAGGAAAATATCTGTAATAGGATACGCGTTAATAAAGAATCATGGATTTATTGACGGGAATAAACGTATAGGTGTAGCGACAATTTTATTTTTATTACGTTTAAATGGATTGTCAATAAAATATGAACAGAAAGAACTAATTGAATTAGGATTAAAAACGGCAGAAGGAACAATTAAAGAAGAGAATATTGAACAATGGATAGAAGAACATCGAGTATAGAAAGTGCTTGATGTTCTTTGTTTAATAGAGGATATTTGTAGGCAACTCAAAGAAGGCCGATACATCATCTAACATAATATTCACGCATCGGGCTATGCCCTTGGTTTGGCCGAGGAATTTCAGGGAAGCGAGAGCAGCCAGACTCATCCGACTTCGTCGGACGTCGTGAATACGGGAACGTTATAGGAAATCGGCGGCATATGTTAAAATGATAAAAAGAAGAATTAGGACAAATTTGTAGGAGGTAAACACATGAAATGGCAAGAAGTTAAAGAACTGTTCCCTGACCAATTTGTTCTGGTTTCTATACTTAATTATCATGAGGAAGATAACAAAAAAATAGTAGATGAAGTTGCACCGATTCGCACAATATCAGAGCAAGATGCGAATAAAGAGTTTTTTCAAGTAAAGCCTGGGAACATAGTATACCATACATCAAATCAAGACTTTGTGATCCACCTCCGCAGAGATCCCTTAATGAGAGTGAGACGTAATACGAATGAAAATTAACTATGACGGACAGGATTGAAATAGGTACAAACAGCATTCAAAATATAGAAATAGATGTAGGCATATTGCCTAAAGATCATAAAGGACTCCTTGGATTGGATATTCTGAAACAACAAAATTTTATAATTGACTTGAAAACATTAGAATTACGTAAGTGAATTTTAAAAAAGACGGATTGTAATATGAAGTG
>NZ_JBITPI010000057.1:0-43071 GCF_050467745.1 Paenibacillus sp. NRS-1781 | reverse complement strand
AGTTATCCCAGTCTGATAGGCAGGTTGCCTACGTGTTACTCACCCGTCCGCCGCTAGGTTGTTTGAAAAGCAAGCTTCTCAAACAACCCCGCTCGACTTGCATGTATTAGGCACGCCGCCAGCGTTCGTCCTGAGCCAGGATCAAACTCTCCATTAAAAACCAACCGAAGCTGGTTATAGAAAGAGCGATATGCTCATTTTGAAACTGACGAGATAAAATATCTCATTGTTCGCTTCCATTTTATACAGCCTGATGGCATGTACCAAAATCTCAGCTTTGGATTTTGCAAGCAAAATCCATACTCACTCGTTGTTCAGTTTTCAAAGATCAAACATTTCTTTTTCGTTAATTTAGCTCGTCGCCTTATCAACTCTTATATCTTATCATGTCCGAACCAACTTTGCAAGCATTTTTTTAAATCTTTTTTTCAACACTCGCTTGCAATATTGTATTTCTTGGCCGGAATTAGAATATATCATAGACGAAATAAGTTTGCAAGCATTTACTGCATTAATTCTCGAAAATCTCTATTTGTTATTCGTTCTTCTTCTATATATACTCCCCGCTCTCTTTCGTATCATGAATAACCATAACAAAAAAAGAACCCCACACCCTGAAACAACAGGGAAAGAGGTTCTATATACAAAGTGCTTTTTCAAGTTATATCAAGTTGTTATTCAGAACCCATAAAGGCAAAGCGGATCACTACAATAACAGCAAGCACCCACATAAGCCAGTGAACTTTAACTTTGTTGCTGGTAAACAGGTTACTGAATAAAGCCAGAACAACGTAAGACAAAATGCCAGCAGAAATACCATTGGCGATTCCGCCAGTAAAAGGCATCAGAACGATGGTCAGGAATGCCGGGAACGCCAGCAGGAAGTTATCCCAGTCAATGTTGCGAACCTGACTCATCATCAACACACCAACGATAATCAAAGCTGGAGCGGTAGCCGCGGAAGGCACAACCAATGCCAACGGTGCGATAAACAGAGCCAACAGGAACAGAACGCCTGTCGTTACAGCAGTCAGACCCGTACGTCCACCTTCTTCTACCCCTGCCGAGCTTTCTACGAATGCTGTAATTGTGCTTGTTCCCAATACTGCGCCGGTACTTACACCAACAGCATCCACCAGCATAGCTTTACCGATGATTTTCTCACCTTTTTTCTTATCCTTCATTATACCTGCACGGGTAGCCGTACCTACCAGTGTACCAAACGTATCAAACAACTCTACAAATGTGAAAATGAAAATGATATCAAACAGCCCAATGTGCAAAGCAGCCTTCAAATCCAACTGACCCACTGCCAGATTACTAAAATCAGGAATCCAGTGACCTGTTGTCAAACTACTCAGATTCGTTACACCCATCGGAATACCAATCAATGTGGTAGCTACGATACCAATCAGCAAAGCACCTTTGACCCGAACAACCATCAGAGCAGCGATAATGAGCAAACCGATCAGCGCCAGCAACGCATCCTTTTGATGAACCAGACTACCCAAAATCAGATTAAAAGCATGACCCGGAATCGGCTGACCTACATCCGTCCCTGGAACAATACTTACCATAACCAGATTACATAGCTTAAAACCGACAATGGTAATAAACAAGCCGATCCCTACTGTAATAGCTGTCTTAAGATTTTCTGGAACCGCAACAAGCAACATCTGTCTCACTCGTGTCACGGTTAAAATCAGAAAGACGATACCGGATATAAATACAGCACCAAGTGCCGCTTGCCAAGTGATCATACCGTTCGAACTTAAGACTACGGTCATAAAATAAGCATTTAAACCCATACCCGGAGCCATGCCAATGGGTACATTAACGAACAACCCCATTAGAATAGTGACCAGTCCTGCACCTACCGCAGTGGCAAAAAAGACGGCTTCGCTGGGCATCCCTGCTCCAGTCGGCCCCAAAAAGGTATTGTTGACCACCAAAATGTAAGCCATGGTCATAAAAGTAGTAATTCCCGCAATAATTTCTGTGCGTACGTTCGTTCCATGTTCCTTTAATTTAAAGAAACGCTCCATGAGTCGTAATTCCTCCTACGCAAAGCATACTCGTATTGTTATCGTTCATTTACTGTAATATTGCATTCATAAGTGCTATATTACATCCGTTATTTTAGGCCGTCCCCTGCTGCTTGTCAATACAAAAAGCGAATATTTCAATTCGATCACATATGTATTGTTCGGAAAATAGAAAGGCCGCCAAGCTGTTTTACAGCTGACGGGTTATCAATTAGGCGAATCAGATATTTTTGTACTTATCAAAAGCATTCGTGGTATCCGGTATATTTTCCAAATAAACGATCTTACCTTCTGCATCCAGCCGGGCTTTGTCCACTCCTGTAAGTGTATACACTTCGCCTGTTGCTTTTTTACCGCATACCGCCCATTTGGTTTCATAAACAGCAGGTTCCTCGGGAACTGGCTTCCAGCCATCATACATATGCTTGATTTCGAGTGTTCCTTCATAAAACATGTTCAAGAAGCTCTTCCAGCTGTTCATGCCTTGTTTTCGGTCACCGTTCAATACGAACTCAATTTCGTTGGAGAACAGGCTGATTAATCGTTCTCTGCTTTTCTCATCATCTTTTGCCAAATCATAATAGTGAAAATATTCTTCTAGGATCTTCATCGTGGTGTATAATTCCTTTCGTGTTGCGCACCGTTGTATATGTTCTTATGAAAAGGTAATGGCAATCTTACTTTTTTCTGCTCCAACAGATCGGTAATTTCCTGTAACTGCTGTCCATTGGGCTCCAGCCATATATTTTTGGCCGTTACGTCGTACTCAGTGACCAGCTCTGCGTCAAAATTGCTAACGATGGATATGATCCGTCCCGTGTGCTTTTTCAGAACTTTAAAGCTATTTTTCTGGACATCTCCACCCATCGTATCGAATACAACGTCCACATCGGATAATACATCCTCGAAACGGGTCGTACGGTAGACAATAATTTGATCGGCTCCTAATGAAGCAAGTAGCTCATGATTGTGCTCGCCTCCGCATAAGTACCAAAGCGTGTCGTGTCTGGACGGGCAAACACTTCATTTCCTACTTTCCAATCGGTTACCTCGCTGCCTACTTCCGAGATGGTCCCAGCAGCATCCCAGCCCAGGATAATCGGAAACTCCCAATCCATCATTTGCTTCTAATAACCTTCATGCAGCTTCCAGTCAATCGGATTAATGGAGGTATTCATTTCCTCCTCGTGTATTTTACATATTCTTCACATTGGTAGACATGCGCTGCAATGCATTTGTCAAAGAAACAATCTCCTCATCAGCAAACTCACGTAACAGCTTGTCCTGAAAGGCTTGTCTTTGCTCAGACAAAACTTGCAGCTCTCGCCCCCCTGATTCTGTTAGACGAATATAGGTCACACGCTTATCCTGCTCTTTTTTGGTGCGGATAATCAGACCTTCCTCCTCCAGCCTTTTCAGATGCCGGGTTACCGCTGCTCCGTCCAGAACCAGTAAATGCTGAAGCTCCAGCTGACTTAATTCCTGCCGTTGATGAATATGATATAAAATTTCCACCTTGGTAAAGCTTGTTTTTAATTGTGCTTCAAAAGCAGTATTCATTTCTTTACACAAAAGATGCATACGATAAAACAATTTGCTCTTATCCGTACAATGTTCGATGACTTTCCTCCTCCTTTAAATTAATTGACGTATCAATTGATATATCAAGTATTATACACCTCTATTGAAAATATTCAAGCTAAACGACCTGCCTGAGTATTTTCACTTCGGTGTTCTATTCACAGCTGGCAATGATTTATAGGTTATAGCGTGTTCATAAATCCAATAATACGAGCTGCCAGCCGCTCATGACCTGCCTGATTTGGATGCAGACCGTTAGGAATACTGTTAACTAATCCCTCGGCAATATGCTTGAGCGCACCATAAAATGTTCGCGTTTCTGTCGATGGTGTGCCTAAATGACCGAACGGCGTTTCTCCCATCGAAAAATTATTTCTTCCCCCCATAAAAAAGATCACGTCCGCATGGGGATTCATTTTTTCATATCGCTCACACATCGGTTCAAAGCCGCCGCTGGCTACACTGCTACCGGATATGCCGTGATTTTCAAAGCCTTGGAATCCCAGTGCGTTGCTGACGAGGTGGGGGTAAGGCTTTTCTCCATCACACAATTCATATCCAAACGTAATGCTATCGCCCAGAAATACGGCATGGCTACCTTGGTATTTGCCTTGATTGATTGTCATTCGATGTCTCTCTTATCTATTTAGATCGTATTATTGATTTCGATAAATTTATGTTCAATCGCTGTCATTTCATGATTGGGCCGAGTTATCAAATACGTATCCATGTAGCCGAAGGTTGGGGGAATGAGCAAATAGGATGTTACTTTAAATTGCCGTGCCAGTTTTTTGGACATAAGGGTGATTCCCATTCCCATCAAGGCGAATTCCACCATCGTATCAAACACACCGACCTCCACCACCTCGCCATGAGTCAATTGCATGTCCTGATACATCTTCTCCAGATGCGTGAGATACAGGCAGCCATCCGACAGCACGATAATAGAGGCTCCTTGCAGCACCTGTTTGAGGTCTGAGCCTTCATGAATGCCTTTCCCCACCAATACCAGCTCTTCACGGCATATTTTTTGATAATGAATGTAAGGGTTAGTAGAATACCCTGTAACAAAAGCGATATCGAGTTCCCCATCGCGGATTAATCGCTCCATTTCCGTAGTGGTTCCGGTTTTTAAGGTAACAGAAGCCTGCGGGTACAGCTCATATACCTTCGTAAGCGCCCTTGTTGTTTCCCCCGCTACGATGGACTGCATCGTGCCGATGCGCAGCTTTTCCTCCTGCGGTCTCATTTTCATCTCTGTGTCTTGCCATAGCAACAAAATTTGTTTGAACTGAGCGTACAAGGTTTCTCCTGCGGGTGTCAGCTCCATGCCACGGGGCTTTCGGTAAAATAACGCTGTGCCGTAATGGGCCTCCAGCTTTTTTATTTTGGCCGTCATGTTCGATTGCAGGTGATTCAGCTTTTGGGCAGCTTCTGTAAGGCTCCTCAGTTCTGCTACTGAAACAAATGCTCGCATATTTTCAATATCCACGTCTCCACCTCCCATCAAATAAAATGATACTTACATTATAAACAAACATTATTATTTATGAGTTAAGTGTATTATATTGGCCTTGGGCGCTATTTTCCAGCCACATTTAAAATTCAGGAGGGTTCCGCAACATGGTCAAAAAGAAGATTCGTGCAGGTATCGTAGGAGGTTCGATGAATAATAAATGGGCCAGTCAAACGCATATTCCTGCTTTGCTCAAGCACTCGAACCTGGTTATCACTGCCGTCGGCACCTCCCGTATGGAGAGCGCGCGACAAAGCGCAGAAGAAGTAGGGGCTGCACTGGCTTTTGATGATGCCAAAAAACTCGCAGCTTCCGAGGATGTGGACATGGTCGTGGTGAGCGTAAAAGTTCCCCATCATTACGGAGCGGTGATGGCGACTATTCAAGAGGGAAAGCATATTTTTTGTGAATGGCCCTTGGGGGCAAACACTGCGGAAGCCGCTGAAATGGCTACGGCAGCAGAACAGGCGGGCATTCATCATACCGTCGGCTTGCAGGCACGGCAGAATCTTGAAGTGCAAACAATGAAAAAGCTGGTGGAAGACGGAACGATTGGTGAAATTGTGTCCTGTCATATGCAAGTATCTACTCGAGGTAAAGGAGGAGGAACAGATCAGGATACGGCTTATTTGCTGAATAGAGCCAATGGCGCCAATCTGCTGACGATTAACGGGGGACATTCTCTGGACGCGCTGCAATACATCGTTGGCGAATTCCGTGAGCTATCGGCCATCACATCATCTCACTATAACGAAGCCACTATTCAGGAAACGGGTGAAGTCATTTCCAAGGATACTGCGGATCAGATTCTGATTCAGGGTTCATTGGAGAAGGGGGCAACGGTATCCGTCCACATTCAGGGGGGAGTGAATCCAAAATTCGAGCTTGAGATTCAGGGAAAAAAGGGCGTTTTGCGTTTGACTCAGTATCCTTCGCTTGGGCATGTTCAATTTGGGAATCTGAGACTCGAAAAACTTGTGTATGATCCAAACAGTAAGCAGAGTCATACGCCTAATGGCGATTTTGAGCCAATCAATATAGTTCATGAGCCTGATAGCGGAATGGATTTCCCCAAAGAAGGGGTAACCCTGAATGTAGCCAAGGCTCACCATGTATTTGCCGAGGATATTTTGACGGACACCCGTCTCGCTCCCGATTTCAACCATGCCTTAAAGCTACATCAGCTACTGGACCGCATTGAGGAATCGGCTGCAACTGGAAGAAAGATCGTGTGGTAAAAAAGACATCATTAGAACAACAAAACCTTAAAACAAAAACCTTCAAAACCACGAAGGATGTGGAGTTGAAGGTTTTGTTGTCTTGTTACCGATGTCATTCATGCAAGCATCAATGTGCTTGTCCGCCTTCCCTAACCCTGTAAACACAGTTTCTTCCCCCCGCCAAAATATACTCTACCCGTTCGATATGAACGTTATCTCCAAGAATGGTTTCAAATAAATGTAACTCATTCTTACATAACCCGGTACAAGCAGCAGCAGCTTCACAGATCGGACAATGCTTTTCGATAAACAAAAGACTCCCATCGCCTTGCTCCTTGACCTCGGCCATATAGCCTTCGCTTGTTCGAATATCGGCTAGTTTCTCCAGCTTCTCTCTTACGCCCGATGCGTTACCAAGATGCTGAAGATATTGCTCTTGCATATTCTTATTCCTCACAGACAGCAGCTTTTCTAGCCCCTCGTTTCCGAAAGCCTCTCTCATCGAATTGATCAGACTGACTGACAACTCAGAATATCCGTTTGGAAAAAAACGATCAGCCTCAGGCGTTAATCTCCAGAGCTTTGTGGGTCGTCCCATGGGACGGGCCTCTTCTTCGTAAGTAACCAATCCTTCTTCTTTGAGAGCATTTAAATGTTGACGAATAGCCATACCAGATAACAAAAATTTGGAGGATAGTGTCGCAACATCCATTCCACCTTGCTGCTTTAGCAGATCAATGATCCCTCTCCGGGTACCAGTTGATGAATCCTTATTCGTTTGATTGCGGCTCATGGTGAACCTCCTTTTGAAAGCGACTGGATCTACAACACTCTCTACATTTTAAATAAAAATGTTGACAAAGTCAAAGTTAAACTGTAGTTTAAACTTTATAAACAAAAATGTTTACTAAGTATCCGGATATGAAGTATACATAAAAAATTTCTTGGAGGTCACATTTCATGTCGTCTAATCCTCAAAGTATTTTCAGCCCGCGTTATTTTGCACTGTCCATAGGAATTATCCTGTCGGTGATGGCAGTTGGATTCGAGGGCTTATCGGTAACCACAATTGCCCCTTCCATTGCTGGCGACTTGAACGGCCTTGACCTATTTGGCTGGATATTCAGCACATATCTGCTTGCGCAGATTATCGGGACCCTGGTCGTTGGTCGGATCATTGATAGAAGAGGACCTGCAGCACCGTTCACTTTCGCACTTCTTTTGTTTATCGTCGGGCTGATCGCTGCCGCAACAGCAGGCGATATGTATACCATGATAGGGTCACGAGCCATGCAGGGTTTAGGTGCCGGCGCTATGATGACTTGCGTGTACACTGCAATATCCTTAAGTTATCCCGATGAATTACGTGCCAAAATACTCGGAGCATTCGGTACTGCCTACGTTCTTCCGTCCATGCTTGGTCCATACGTTGCCGGTCTTATCGCAGATCAGTGGTCCTGGCGGTTTGTTTTCTGGGGAATATTACCGATTCTGGTTGTTTCAGCATTGCTAAGTATACCTGCTTTTAGGAAATTAAAAACAGAGAGAACACAAGGGGACAACGGAGCTACAGCTACATGGTTGGCGTTACTATTAACGATAGGTACGGGGATTTTCTTAATTGGTCTTAGCATGCTGCCGATAATTACAGGGTTTGTTTTAGTCATTATCGGCTTAGTGCTAATGGTATATCCGCTGCGCAAACTGCTACCCAAGGGAACTCTTGCTTTCCGAAAAGGCATGCCAGCTATTCTAGCAACACGTGGGCTGTTCTTCGCTGCCTATACCAGCACACAGAATTTCTTGGTATTGGCTTTAATAGATGTGAAAGGTATTACTCCTTCTCAGGCCGGATTAATTGTAGCGAGTGCTGCACTGAGTTGGTGCGTCATTGCTTATCTGCAAGGACGTTGGGATTCGGCAGACCAAGGTCGTGGACGTCATACAAGAATTATACTGGGTGTGCTACTGCTTGCATTTGGGATTGCCTTCGTATTTTGGGTACCTGTTGTAACTGTTGCCGTTGCGGTTATTGGACAAATCATAGCTGGAATCGGAATCGGCTTGGCACATCCTATTAGCGGCGTTGTGGCATTTTCCCAAACAGGGGAAGAAGGTGTTGGAAAAACTTCGGCAAATTTGCAATTTGCGGATTCTTTTACACCGGGCGTGGTTATCGGAATAGGCGGTTCCATCCTTGTTGTTTGTCAATCTGCTGGGATGTCACTGCAATCAGGATTAATTGTAACGATGGGTTTTCATCTCTTGTTAATCGTAATGAGTTTATTCGCTAGCACTCGGATTACACCACAAACTGAACTAATAAACAGATGAGGAATCCACAATGTTTACCACTTTAAAAGCGAGTATTGACGGAACCGTTCCTTGTCCTTTAAGACATGGAACGGCTACGTAAGTTAGAACAAAAGGGATCAGTCTCCTGTCTATCTAAGCTGATCATGAGAAGGAGGGTATATCAATAATATGTTGACTACAGATACCGAGAAACTTTTTTACAGCTTATTGTATAATCGGGACTAAATGGATTATTCATATACTATTTTCCCTTTCTCAAGGTCCAAAGCAATTTAGCGAAATTTCCGAAAATGTTCCTTCCATTTCGGAAAGCATCCTCTCTAAGCGTTTAAAAGAGCTTCAAAACGATAATTTGGTTAAAAGAACTGTAAGCTTGACACGCCCCATACAAACTATTTATGAATTAACACCAAAAGGATCTGCTCTTGCTACATTCATACCCTGTTTAATAGACTGGGTTAACAATGCAGCTAAAAAAAATGACGTTCCAAGGGGGAATTACTACGATGATACAGGTCAGTGAAGCAGCATTCGAAAAAATCGTCGAAATCTTATCAAGTGCTAATGCCCGAAATTCTTTCCTTAGAGTAGGCGTTGATGAGGGGGGATGCAGTGGTCTATCCTATTCTCTTATCGTGGATGAGCAGAAAACAGAAGGTGATATCTTATTAAATAAAGGTGAATTTAGTATCTTGGTTCACACTAATAGTATTAAATATATTGAAGGTCTTCAAATTGACTATGAAGAAAGCGGTATGTTAGGCGGTTTCACCTTGAATAACCCTAATGCAAGAGCTTCATGTGGATGTGGAGCTAGTTTCAGAATGGCAAATTATCGTGGCGAAGTTAAAAAATGTGATTGAAAAAATTGGAAAGGGGAATAGATTATTTATGTCATTTGTAGTATCTGAAAAAGCTATCCATTCTTTTAACCTGATTTACATCCTCCAACTCAACAATCCCTAATTCTCTCTCCATGAACCTTTCCCAACGGTTCAAGCGGAACATGCACACATCAACATACTGCTTCACACGACCTAAAACTTCTTGATTAAGCTTGAAATCCTGAATCAATTCCTTCATTTTGGTCATAAAAAACACTCCCTTCTATCTACTAAACATTGCAGATAAAAGAGAGTAATTTTGAACATTCAATAGTTGCAGGTAAATTGGAAACTCCATAACCAGCGACACTACAATTCCTTATACATCAGCTAGTTTATTGTTTTCGACGAACTCAACCATTCGTTTTTACTGGTCTGATATACTTTAAAAACCGCTCCGGATCATGATAACAATAAATGATTCTACCAGGGGAAGTATCAAAGCAGTAACTGGTATTTGCAAAATCAAAAGTTGCCATTGCCTTCTCAACCTTTTCCTCTACACTGCGATTTTCCTGCTCATAATCAAATGGCCCATGTTCAAAAACAATATATTCGGCTTCGGGAACATCAATCATAAGCATTTGTGGTGGTACTTCACCTTTATAATCCACAGGAAGACGTATCCCATAACACTCTGTACGTGGAATACCCCAATCGCATAGTCTACCGTCAGGGTCATTAATATATGCCATAATCTGACCGCCGCCGCTGTTAACTTCGCTCCCACCATCGTCATCCAATTTGCCCTTAATACTATCAAGTAATCCACAAATTGTTTCGCAGTCCTGTCCCGGAATAAGACTTTGTTTTTGCCAAAAATCCCAATACCCATTACTCTCATAGTTTTTGATGTGCAAAAATTTGTGTGCGGGAATAGTTACAAAATATATTTTAACATCATCGGTAGATTTCATCATACCAATCTCTCCCAATCCTAAAAAGTAGCGATCAAAAGAGTTTATTTTTGTTCGAAGAACGACAGGCTTAGGCGCTTTTCGATATTCACTTGGCGCTACACCATATGTTCCTTTGAAAGCTCTGGTAAAAGCTTCATGTGATGAAAAACCATAATTAAAAGCAATATCCAAAATGCTTCTTTCACTATCTCGAACCTCTTTTAGTGCAAACGCTAATTTTCTACGCCGTAGATAATCCCTAAATTGCATACCCGCTATTTCCTTGAATTTTCTCGTTGTATAAAACTCGGAGTAACCCAACCTTCGAGAAAGAAAGTGTAGTGTCAAAGCTTCATCACTATAATTTTTAATACATTCATCAATTTCATCAATGATGATTTGAATTTGCTTCTGCCACTCGTACATTCTTCTGTTCACCTCTTTTCAACCGCTCTACATTTAGTATAGAGATATGGAGAGATTATTATTTGATTTTACTTGCTGTTATTTCATTTTTTCTTGTAAGTTTAATTTACTCACATCAAGAATAATTGGGAGCATGAAGAAGGTGAAAACCAAAGTAGATTTGAAAAAACACAATGATAATGCAATAAAAAAAGAGCTAGAAACGCCTTTAAAAAAGGCTTTCTAACTCAATAGCAACTACTCCCACTCAATCGTTGCTGGTGGCTTGGAGGTGATATCGTACACGATGCGATTGACGTTATCCACTTCGTTTACGATACGTACCGAAATTTTCTCCAGCACATCCCAAGGGATACGCGCCCAATCCGCAGTCATACCGTCGATGGACGTTACCGCACGAATACCCACAGTGTAAGAATAGGTACGAGCGTCGCCCATTACGCCAACACTCTTCATATTCGGCAAAGCGGTGAAGTATTGCCAGATTTCCCGGTCCAGGCCGGCTTTGGCAATCTCCTCGCGCAAAATGTAATCTGATTCACGAACAATCGTAAGCTTGTCCTCTGTGACTTCACCCAGTACACGAATGGCAAGACCCGGACCCGGGAATGGCTGACGCCATACAATCTCAGGTGGCAGTCCGCATTCCTCGCCGACTTTACGTACTTCATCTTTGAACAGTGCATTCAGCGGCTCGATCAACTTGAACTTCATGTCTTCCGGCAAGC
This sequence comes from Paenibacillus sp. NRS-1781, assembly GCF_050467745.1. Lineage (NCBI taxonomy): Bacteria > Bacillati > Bacillota > Bacilli > Caryophanales > Paenibacillaceae > Paenibacillus > Paenibacillus sp. NRS-1781. Next base: position 31,456 of record NZ_JBITPI010000057.1, on the reverse strand, counting down.
CACCTACGTTATGGTGCGATTTGATCGTCTGTGCCGTGGCTGTTCCACTCTCTACAATATCCGTATACAGTGTGCCTTGTGCCAGGAATGTAAAATCGTCGAATTGCTTGGATTCTTCCTCAAAAACGTAGATGAACTCGTTACCGATGATTTTACGTTTTTGCTCCGGATCATCGACTCCTGCCAGCTTGGACAAGAAGCGCTCACGTGCGTCAATTTTGACAACCTTCATATCAAATTTGCCAACGAATGTTTCCATTACGCTTTCGGCTTCACCCTTGCGCAGCAATCCATGGTCGATGAACATACAAGTCAGTTGATCGCCGATCGCTTTATGAATGAGCATCGCTACAACGGAAGAATCCACACCGCCACTTAAAGCGCACAATACTTTTTTGTCGCCTACCTGCTGACGGATTTCACGGATCTGGTCCTCGATGAACGACTCCATCGTCCATTTACCATCACAACCGCACACTTCATACAGGAAGTTGCTAATCATCTCATTACCATGAATGGAATGACGCACCTCTGGATGGAATTGTACCGCGTACAGATTCCGCTCTGGATGACTCATCGCTGCAATCGGCGCGCTTTCCGTTCCTGCATCCAGTTTAAAGCCGGATGGCAGATCCGTAACATGGTCTCCGTGGCTCATCCATACGGTCTGACGGGATTCCAGACCTTTGGCCAATCTCGTATCCTCATTGAACTGCACGTCTGCTTTGCCGTACTCACGCTTGCCTGCACGTTCTACCTTACCGTCCAATTGGTGAGCCATCAGCTGCATACCATAGCAAATACCGAAAATAGGAATTCCCAGATCGTAGATTGCCCGGTCGACTTGAGGGGCATTTTCTGCATATACGCTGGAAGGTCCACCTGAGAAAACAATCCCTTTCGGTGCCAGTTCTCTCAGCTTCTCCGCAGGCGTATTGTATGGAAGGAGCTCGCTATATACCCCGAGGTCCCGTATTCTTCTTGCGATTAACTGGTTGTATTGTCCTCCAAAGTCGAGAACTACAACGATTTCATTAGGCTTATTCATTACCGTGCCTCCCTCAATTGTTCGTTTCATTATACGCAACGATAAAACAAGACGTCAAGAAATCAACCGGAGTTGAGTGGACATGAAAAGATTGTTAAAATGAATTAATTCTAAATTATGATTCTGTTCGTAGGAGTGTAAACGATGGATGTGCTGAAATGGATCGCGCAATTGTTCGAAGAATACGGCTACAGCGTCCTTTTTTTTGGATTGCTGCTGGAATTTATTGCTTTACCTTTTCCCGGGGAAACCACGATGGCTTATGCGGGATATCTCTCCTATTCGGGTACACTGGATTTTGGAAAGCTGGTGCTGCTGGCCTTTTTGGGCACAACCATCGGAATGACCATTACCTACTTTATCGGAAAATGGGCCGGACTCCCCTTTATCCAAAAATACGGTAAATGGGTTTTGTTATCGCCGGACAAGCTTCAAAAAACGCAAAAATGGTTTCAACGTTACGGGTACTGGCTTATTTTTCTCGGATATTTTATTCCCGGTGTCCGGCATTTTACGGGTTATTTTGCGGGAATTATCGTCCTTCCCCTGCGTAAATTTGCCTTGTATGCGTACAGCGGCGCTCTGTTCTGGGTGATCCTGTTTTTAGGCATCGGTAAGGTGTTCGGTCCGCAATGGGATGCCATGTTCCATTTGGTAGAGCTGTATGCGCTGCGAATCGTCGTCGTCATCGGCATTATCCTTCTGCTATATATCGTTTATCGCTGGAGATCCTTCCTGTTTAGTTCTTTCCGCAAGTCCGACAAATCGGTGAAAACCAGTGGCAAAAACGATCCGGAATAATTAGACATCCGCCACCTTACGGCTGCGAGCCCTTGTATAGTAAATCGTTATCAGAATAGATATCATGACAAATCCTGCTCCGCCAATTAAACCTAACATACGAGGCTCTATCATTTCCACCGCCACCCCGGCTCCAAACATGGATAAACCGATAATCCCTTGACTCCACGCTGTCAGCATGCCCAGTAATGGCCCCTGTAAATGCAGCGGGGTCTCCCGCATGAGTAGTGTATCCAAACAGATTGCCCCCACCCCACCAGCCAACGAAATGAAAAAGTAAATGGCGGCCGCCACCCAGGCATGACCAATTCCGCTTAATCCCATAAGCAATATCCCCTCCAATAGCAAGCATACCAGTCCTCCGCTCAATAAAGAGCGGCTGAATAGGCGCACCAGTGCATAGCTGGCAACCAGACCCGCCCCCAAAGCGGCGTAAAACAGTCCAATTCCGGCATCCCCTAGCTTAAACTCCTGCACGGCATATACACTGATCAGCACATTATCAATTCCATTGATGAACGGAACCAGTAATTCAAATGCAATCACGACTTGGAGCGGAAGCGAAATACGGATGCATTGCAGTATGTGTGACCTAGCGAGGATTCGATCATCGTACGGCGTCCGACTTCCACGTGATTCAGTATGAGCAGCCCCCCCAGCTACTTCTTCGTTGATGACGGGTGGGAATGCAATATTGCAGACGATCAGACCAGCAGCGGGATGGACGCCTTACGGGCTGGAGCGTACAGCGCTTCCCCACAGGCTAACAGGGTACTGACTCCATAAATGATCCACATATCCTCAGTACTATGAACACTTAAAAAGGCAAGGGCTGCTACGCCTCTAAGCAGATCTGTAGTCAGCATAAGGGTGCGCCTGGATATGCGGGTGATAAGCAGTCCTGACACGGGTGACAGAATTAAAAAAGGAATCACCCGTAGCCCCAGCATAATCCCCACGCTGAGTCCCGAGCCGGTAAGCCGATACATCAAGGCTAGCAAAGCGATCTGGCAGAAGCGGTCTCCAATTCCGTTAATGATGCCAGCCGCAAATAACTTTCTGTATTGCTTGTTTACCATGTACTTCAGTTCCAAATCAAAATGATCTACTAATTATATATTTATCTAATTATATATACAACTAATTTAAAGTGATGTTTATACAAACGTCAAGCATAAATTCATTTATGCAGAGCACACTAAACCAACTAACTCCAATACCGGAGGATTTTACGTATGCCAAATGAGAATAAAAGCTGTCCGCTCACTCACGTATCCTCTTGCTTGCGGGATAATGTCAATCATATCCAAAGCTCGATAGGAAACAGCGGGGACTTGATTGTCAAAGAGCTACTGTGGATGCAGAAATGGCCAGCAGCCGTATTTTATATTGATGGTCTGATTAACACTCAATTGCTGCATGATTCTGTACTGCGCTCATTTATGCGGATGGAAATTCATCATGTACCGGAGGGTGCTGAACCATTCGATTATTTAAAGGATCAGGTGCTGATCGCAGGGCATTCAGGCACTTTGGATGAAATGGATGCGTTATTCAACCGGATGCTATCCGGCGGAATTATCATTTTGCTGGAGGGTTACGCAAAAAGCATTTGGATTGATGCTGTCGGCTGGGAGGATCGTAATGTTAGTGAACCCCAATCGCAGACGGTTGTACGTGGACCGATGGAGGGCTTTACTGAGAATCTGCGTACCAATACAGCTCTGGTTCGCAAGCGAATTCGCGACCCGCGTCTTTGGATGGAAACAAGGCAGATCGGAGAAGTCACTCATACCAACGTGGCCGTGATGTTTATTAAAGGAATCGCGGACGAAGGCGTTATTCAGGAGTTGAGGGAACGCTTGGACCGAATTGATATTGACGGGATTATGGAAAGTGGCTACATCGAGGAGGAAATTCAAGACGCCACCTTTACCCCCTTCCCTACGATATACAACAGTGAACGTCCGGATTCGGTAGCAGCCAGTTTGCTGGAGGGAAAAGTGGCCATATTAGTGGACGGGACGCCGTTTGTACTTCTGATTCCAGCATTGTTTGTCCAATTTTTCCAGTCGGCCGAGGATTATTATCAACGAGCGGATATCAGTACTTTGTTGAGGATGCTGCGATTTTTGGCTTTTTTCATCGCTCTGCTGGCACCTGCCTTTTATATAGCGATATCTACCTTTCACCAAGAAATGCTTCCTACCAACCTGCTGATCAGCTTGGCAGCGCAACGGGAGGGCGTTCCGTTTCCGGCCTTTGTGGAAGCAATGCTGATGGAAATTACCTATGAAATTTTGCGTGAGGCCGGGGTACGCATTCCAAAGACGGTGGGACAAGCGGTATCCATCGTAGGTACGCTGGTCATTGGGCAAGCTGCTGTGGATGCAGGCGTCGTGTCAGCCGCCATGGTTATTATCGTATCCATCACCGCGATCTCCAGCTATGTCATCCCTGAGAATGGGCTATCCATTGCGGTACGGATTGTCCGGTTCGCCCTCATGATGCTGGCCGCCGCCTTCGGATTTCTAGGTATATTAATGGGCTTGATGGCTCTGTTGCTTCATCTGACCAGTCTAAGATCCTTCGGAGTGTCTTACATGAGCCCGTTCGGCCCTTATGTGCAAAGTGATATGAAGGATACGATCTTTCGCCTGCCTTGGCCATGGATGACTACCCGTCCGAATGCGAATCAAGTTCAGAATACGATCCGGCAAAAAACACAGAGAAAGCGGGCGGGTAAGAAAAAATAATTGGGAAGTGACCGTACATGAAAGCAGTGATCAGCACGATTCTCATACTCAGTCTGCTCGCTTCCCTTTTGACCGGCTGTTGGGACCGCAGAGAGCTTAACGAGATCGGAATTACCGTAGGACTGGGTGTGGATAAGGACGGAGATCAAATCCGCGTGTCGGCACAGGTGGTTGTTCCTTCGGAGGTGGCCTCCAAATCAAGATCCAGTAAAGGAGCTCCTACGGTAACTACCTATGAGGTAACAGCCCCTACTCTTTATGAAGCTATCCAAAAAATGACGGAAATCAGCCCGCGAATCATCTATTTATCACAAATCCGTATGCTGATATTTGGCGAGGAATTCGCCAGACAAGGAATCGCTGACGTCGTGGAATCCCTGATGAGAGAACCTTTTGCCAGAACTGACTTTTATATCTGTATTGCGAGAGGTACGTCTGCCTCCAAAATACTTCAGGTAGCCACGACATTGGAGAAAATTCCCGCGAACAAAATGTTTGCTTCTATGGATGTATTATCTAAAACCTGGGCTCCTGTCAGCAAAGTGACTATAGAGCAGCTCATGGAGGAACTCGTCAGCTCCGAAATACATGCTACTCTGCCCGCCCTCGAAGCTAAAGGAGATTTATCCAAGGGGATAGAGGAAGGTACGGACAATATCAAGACCATTAAACCAACATCAGTTCTGGCTCTTTCCAGCCTGGGAGTGTTTAAAAAGGACCGTTTAATCGGGTGGCTTGATGAAAACGATAGCAAAGGATACAACTATATCCGGGATAACGTGGATACAACGACAGGACATACGAACTGCCCGGAAGGTGGTAAGATCGCTCTGCTGACTTTGAGAAGTTATACGAAGACTAAAGTGTTAGTACACAACGGTGAGCCTATAATCCAGATATCCGTAGAAAACATAAGTACGATTAGAGAGAATAGCTGTAGAAAAATGGAACTAAAAAGTCTGGAGGATATTAAAGAAATCGAGATGGAGAGTAATGCCAAATTGATCGAGATTATGAAGCATTCCGTGGAAACGGTACGCCGCAACTTCAAAGTAGACATTTTTGGATTTGGTCAATTAATTCACCAAGCTGATCCCAAGCTCTGGAAAGAACTTAAAAAGGATTGGAGTCACACATTTATGAATTTACAGATTGAATATAAGGCAAATACGGAAATCAAGAAAATGGGAGCTATTTTCCAGTCCTTTCAAAAGAAAATGAAGGAGTAAGCCCAATAAAGGTTCGCGGCTTCATAGCATCCCAAAACGAGTATGATTACGGAAGGAGCCTCCCTATGAAGACCTTCATTGCGGTTTTGTGCATTGCTCTATTGATTGCAATCAAGGACTTGCCCGGCTTATACCGCAAGCATCGCTTTAAGGACATGGCTGTATACATCGTGATACTCGCATTCGGGGCGTGGTTCAGTACGATCGCTGGTGAATCAAAGGAAACATGGAGCCCACTAAGCTTGATTGAGATGATATATAAGCCGGTAAATAACCTGTTTTCACATCTATTCAATTTGTAAATAAAGGGGGCCGCCAGCGTTGGAAAAAGGCCGTATTAGTGTTGGACAAGTAACGGTCCTGATTATTTTTTGTACAATGGGTGATATGATACTGATCATCCCCAGCATCTGCACCCATATCGCTAAACAGGATGCATGGATCAGTACCCTGCTGAGTATACCGGCAGGTATGGCGCTTGTATGGCTTATGCTGCGTGTACATGAGCTGTATCCCAGCCTTACTTTGATTGAAGCTATAAGGGAAATTCTAGGAAAATGGTTGGCTCCTGTCGTCTCGATATGGTATCTTTTCTATTTCTTGATGTCCGATGCCATATATATTAGGGAATTTGGTGACTTTTATACTACACAGACTTATGTGCTAACCCCGTTAAGGATATTAATGCTGCTGGCAATACTCATGCTGGTCTTCGCTTTTTTTACCGGAATTGAAGCCCTTGCCCGTGCCAGCGAGCTATGCTTGCCTTTCTTTGTAATCGTGACCCTTACTGTAGTGGCTTGCCTTATTCCCGAGATTGATTTTTCTAAATTAAAGCCAATTATGGAAAACGGGGTTCTCCCTACTATTCATGGTACGCTTCTTGGGGTTAGTTATCCATTTGGAGAATTAGTCGTATTTCTCATGCTTTTTCCCTATGTGAAGCATTCAGCACATTTTAAAAGAAGCATCCTGTTAGGAAGCCTTATAGGCGGAGTACTGCTCAGTCTGTTCGTGATTATGTCTCTGTTTGTTCTCGGCCCTTTTCTAACTGAATCTAGCGTGTATCCTTCGTATATGCTCACTGCCAAAATAAACGTGTTCAATTTTTTCCAACGTATGGAGGCCTTTATAGCTGCTATATGGGGATTGTCGCTCTTTTTTAAGAGCTTCCTTTTTTTTTACGCGTTCATATTGGGGACAGCACAGACATTTCGTCTAAAGGATTACCGCCCTTTCAACATGCCTGCGGCAATGCTTGTCTACGGCTTGAGCAGCATGGTTGCACCCAATGTCATCTACTATTTTGATACCCTTGTCCCCTCCTGGGTAGATTGGGATTTGACCAACTCGCTCATCATTCCCTTGAGCTTGTGGGGCATTTACACAATCAAGCAGAAAAGAAAACAATCACAATGAGGGTTATACAACATCCTGAAGTAAGAATAGGCGGAGATTACATAGCAAAAACACCCTCTGAGAACTGAAGAGTAGCCAGTGTCCCAAAGAGTGTGTGGATGTTTATTATTTTGCCAGTTCCCGAATGTACTCTAGCGCATTATCAATATGCCCTTTGACTCTCAAGCTACGCCATTCATGAATCAGAATCCCATTCTGGTCAATGAGGAAGGTGGAGCGTACGATGCCCATATATTGCTTGCCGTACATCTGCTTTTGCTGCCACACGCCGTAAGCTTCCGCCACTTCATGTTCCTCATCTGCCAAAAGCTGAAAAGGTAGTCCGTACTTGGTAATAAACTTGTCATGCTGCTTGAGTGGATCAGGACTCACCCCCAGAATAACGGTGTTCAAACCCTCGAACTCCCCGTGTTTATCCCGAAAATCACACGCCTGTGTCGAGCAACTGGAAGTCAAATCCTTCGGATAGAAATATAGTAAAACCCTTTTGCCTCTAAAATCAGACAACTTGACGTTTTTCTCTTCACTTCCCGGCAACTCAAAGTCCGGCGCGGGTTGTCCAATAGCGGTAGATGTCGTGGACATCTCATCATCTCCTATCTTGTGGGGTTCTCATGTGATCTGACCTAAGAACCAGCACCTCTGTAACGCCGAATACCAAAATTCCATGCCAGTAAGCCCAAGGTTAGAAATACAGCTCCCATGACTGGCGTCAAAAGCGCCATATGCTGCATATCCTCCCGATGAAGGAACAGGGATGCCGGATATACGCCAACAAAAGCAAACGGCAGAATCCAGGTCAGCACGACTTGAATCGCACGGTTATAAATCGTCACCGGATAACGCCCATAGCTCTGCATATTGTACATGAGTGGAATAATTCCTGTTGGCGCGTCCGTAAAGAACGAAATAGAAGTCAAGATGGTATAGATCCCCGTATAAATGGCTACGGCACTTAGGCTCATGATGATTAAAGCCGGGATGAACCACCACGCCATATACAAGTCCATCTGCGCCCCGCTGATTCCCATAATAACCAGTCCAATCGCCGATCCAACCAGCGCGGGCGGGTCCACGTTTTCAAGGAAAATCTGGAACAGATTATGTGCAGGACGGGTCATGACCCGATCCAGCTCCCCTTTTACAATATAGCGCTCGCTAAAGTTCCACAGATTGACGAAGCAGCTGAATAGTCCATAAGGCACCATGAAAAAGCCATAGACGAATACGACTTCATTTTCGCTCCAACCGCCTAAACTGTCCGTGTGCATAAAAATAACCAAAATAAAAATGAGATTGGTGGCCTGAAATAGCAGGTCCGAAACGACCTCCACCCAAAAGTCAGCGCGGTAGGTTAGCCGCGATTTCATATAATTCTTCAAATATTCGCTAATGAGTCCCAAATAGTACATCATCGGCCTACCCTCCTTGCACGAACAGACGTCTGCGCGCCAGTCGCCAAATGATGATCATCGGCACGAGCAGAACGACCAGCCAAATGATTTGGATCCCCAGCACATTCCAAATACCAACGCCTTTTACTCGTCCGGTAAATACGGAGCCGGGCAAATACGTAATCGCCTGAAATGGCAGCCATTGGGCGAAGATCGCCAGCCAGCCCGGAAACAGGCTGATGGGCAGAATCAAGCCCGAGAACAGGTCCACTACCACCCGCTTCATTCGCATCATACCTTCGTTATTTTCAACGAAAAAGGCCGTCAGCCCCGTAATAATATTGATTTGGGTATTAATCAGAAAGCTGAAAAACAGCATCACGAGGAAACTGATCCATGCTACAGGGTCCGTCGGCAACGTCACTGGAAACAGCAGCATCGCAATCGCCATGCCCGGGATCATAAACAGCAGGAAACGGAACATTCCCTCGCCAAGTCCCTGCATGACTTTGACCAGCACATAGTTATACGGCCGGATCATCTGGATGGCAATACTGCCATCACGAATCTCCGTCGAAATTTCTCGGTCCAGATTGTTGAAATAAAAGGCCCTCGCCATCCACGATACCGCTACATAGGTCGTCATTTGGGCTGCGGTAAAGCCACCAATGCTGCCCGCATCACCATAAATCGCTTTATACGTGAAATAATATACACCAATATTCATGGAATAAATTAATATGCCCGTATAATAGTTCACACGATAAGCGAGCATGGTGAGAAACCGGATACGAATAAAATCGGTATATACGCTAAGCATGGACTTTGGCCTCCACTGCCGGAAGCACGGGATTGCCCTTGCGTTCCGCCGAGCCTGATTGGTAGATGCTACGCACAATATCATCGGTGTTCGTTTCAATGATTTTGATATCCGTAATGTCCGTACGCCCGACTACACTGGCCAGCACATCCGATACGTTAATATGAAGTGGAATCCACACCTTGGCAGCCAAATCATTATCCGCCGTCCAAGCCAGCGGCATGTCCGCTGTCCACGCTTGTAATTGCTCAAGCCGGGTGGGCACGCCGAACTGGAACTGTACCTCACGACCTGTACCCCATCGTGCCTTCAAATCCTCCAGACCACCATCATAGATGATATTCCCGTCATCCAGCATAATGACACGCGAGCACAGCGCTTCAATATCCTGCAAATCATGGGTCGTCAGCAAAATCGTCGTCCCGTAATCCCGGTTCATGTCCTTCAGAAACTCACGGATTTCAGACTTCACCATAATATCGAGTCCAATGGTCGGCTCGTCCAGAAAAACGATGGACGGATTGTGCAGCAGCGCAGCCACCAATTCACAGCGCATCCGCTGCCCGAGACTAAGCTTGCGCACCGGGCGGCTTAGCAGGTCCTGTAATTGGAGCCGCTCTACCAGCTCATCCAGTCTGCGTTTGAAGTCTGTGGCCGGAACCTGATATACTTTGCGCAGCAGTTGAAAGGACTCAATCACGCCGATATCCCACCATAGCTGGCTGCGCTGTCCAAAAACAACGCCGATATTACTTACGAATTTTTCGCGTTCCTCGTAGGGAACAAAGCCGCCTACTTTGAGATGTCCAGACGTTGGCACAAGAATACCCGTGAGCATCTTGATCGTGGTAGACTTTCCAGCTCCGTTTTCACCAATATAGCCACATATTTCTCCCTGAGGAATACCAAAGGAAATATCTTTGACCGCGGCCACCTCGTTGTATTCGCGGGCGAATAAATCAAGGAAGGCTCCTTTCAGGCCTTCGCGGTTTTTTTGCACTTTAAATGTTTTGCGCAGATCCTGCACATCAATTGCCAGCATGTCATACCTCACATTCAGGATTTTGAAAAATCCATAGTTAAATTGATTGTGCTCCAAAAAGAAATTATAATGTAATGAATTGAAAAGCGAAAGGGAGAGCATCCATGACAAGCAGAACCAAAAGGACGATATGGTCGGTTCTAGCCGTGATTATCGTCGCGATTGTCGGCTTTGCCGTGTATTATTTTTCATCCATTTATAATCAACTGGACAATCTGCATAAAGAGGGTGCAAACTCCCCATTCAAAAATGTAAAACAGGTCGATCAGGTACGCACACCAGACCCGCCCAAGTGGGAAGGTACAGATCCGGTCAATATTTTGCTGATGGGTGTCGATGGTCGTGGTATCCAAAAAGGAGAAGTCCCCCGGTCGGACAGCATGATGGTCGTATCGTTGGACCCCGTCAAGAAAAAGATTCACCTCTTCTCTATTTTGCGTGATACGTACGTAGATATTCCCGGCTACAATAAAAATCGGATTAACACCGCCATTACTCACGGCCCCAACACGGCTATGAAGGCGGCTGGTGACCTGCTGGGCATTCCGGTGCAATATTATGTGTATACCGATTTTCAAGGATTTATTAAGCTGGTGGACGCCGTAGGCGGCATTGATCTTGAAGTGGAGAAGGATATGCACTATACAAGCAATGCGGATAAGCATGAATACGATATTGACTTGAAAAAGGGCATGCAGCATCTGGGCGGCAAAGAGGCACTTCAATACGTGCGGTTTCGTCACGACGCGATGTCGGACTTCTCCCGGTCGGGACGTCAGCGTGCATTTTTGGAGGCTATAGCACAGAAAATGCGGAGCACAACCTCCATTGCCAATTTGCCAAGCATTTTGCAGCAGGTAAACCCGTTTATTGATACAAATCTTAGTGTCAACGATATGTGGAGGCTGGCAAATGTCGGCTACCAAAGCAACTTTGCTGGCAGCGCGCAGGTTCCGCCGATGAAGCTGCTCGGGGAAGAAAATGTAGGCGGCGCGCAGGTTCTTACCGTCCGTGATCCGGAAGAATTGAAAAAGTACGTGCAGGATATATTCAACAAGCCTCCTGAACAGACACAGGAACAAAATAAGGATCCAAACAAAACGAAGCAACCGGACAGTGCAGCATCGTCCAAGACAGATAAGGCTTCTTTCACGGGTGGCAGCAAAACCAGTAGTGATGCTGCTGCCACACAATCGACAACAAAGACAGGACCAAAAGAGCTATAATGATGTATACAGGGGGCAGCCGTGAACGCTGCCCTTTGGCGTGTGTATATCCTATTTTAATGAACGGAAAGGAAGTTTTGGATGATGAAACGGGAAACCTCCGAAGCATTATATAAAGAAGCACTGGAGCATATTGTCGGGGGCGTAAACAGTCCTTCACGCTCTTTCAAGGCTGTGGGGGGCGGCGCTCCGGTATTTATGAAACGCGCCAAAGGCGCTCATTTCTGGGACGAGGATGATAATCGGTACATTGATTATTTAGCGGCTTACGGCCCTATTATTACCGGACATGCCCACCCTCATATTACCAAGGCCATTAGTGAGGCGGCGGCGAACGGGGTATTGTACGGAACCTCAACGGTATTGGAAATCAAGCTCGCCAAGATGCTAAAGGAAGCCATTCCTTCCATGGACAAGGTCCGGTTTGTGAATTCCGGCACAGAAGCAGTCATGACGACGATCCGTGTTGCACGGGCCTATACGAAGCGAAACAAGATCATCAAATTTGCAGGTTGCTACCACGGTCACTCGGATCTGGTACTCGTAGCCGCAGGCTCCGGCCCGTCCACGCTGGGCATACCGGACAGTGCAGGTATTACGACCAACATTGCGAGCGAGGTGATTACCGTGCCCTTCAATGATCTGGACGCGTTGCGCCAAGCCCTGGAGCGTTGGAGCGATGATGTGGCAGCCGTCATGGTCGAGCCGATTGTCGGCAATTTCGGCATGGTGATGCCGCAGCCCGGTTTTCTGGAAGGGCTATGCTCGATGGCACGGGCGAATGGCTCACTCGTCATCTATGACGAGGTCATTACTGCGTTCCGCTTCCACTACGGCTCCACCCAAACGTACGCCGGGTTGCACAATCATGATGCGATTCAGCCGGATTTGACCGCGCTGGGTAAAATCATGGGCGGCGGCCTGCCGATCGGTGCCTACGGCGGCAGCAAGCATGTAATGGAGCAGGTTGCTCCACTCGGCCCGGCTTATCAGGCGGGCACCATGGCGGGCAACCCGGCTTCCATCTCGTCAGGCATTGCATGCCTTGAAGTCCTTCAAGGCGAAGGCGTGTATGAAGAGATGGAACGTCTCGCTGTGAGACTGACGGACGGCATCGCTTCCTCAGCCGAGCGCCATGGCGTGCCGTTGACGATTAACCGCATCCGTGGAGCATTCTCCACCCATTTTTGCGATCATCCGATCACGAACTACGATGAGGCACAGGATACAGACGGCGAAGCGTTCGCTTCCTTCTTCCGTCATATGCTGGATCGCGGTATTCATCTGGCCCCATCGAAGTACGAAGCATGGTTCCTCACAACGGCACACACAGATGAAGACGTGGATGCTACGCTGGAAGCGGCGGACGATTCTTTCCGTGCGATGGCACAGGGCAAGTAAGCAGATCGGTACGACATGATGGAATCTTGATAGGATAAGGGCCGGAAGCAGCTTTAAGGACTGGGATATCCCACCTTTGAGACTGCCTTCCGGCTTTTTTTAATTTGCCAACTGTACCCGTACAGTTGTACATTTTATGGATTGTATCAAATGACACCATCCGGGTATATTGGGAGGAGCAACATGTTGAAATCATTCAGCGCAGGCTAATTAAAAAAAAGCCTGAGCCATTCATTACGGAGGTTTATCATGCACAGTCGTTCCAAAACTGGAGCCGCCTATTTGGCTGCTCTCAGCTATGCCGCTATACTCGGTTTTTCATTTTTGTTTGTGAAGCTGACGGTCACGGAAGCCAGCCCGCTGGATGTAATCGCCCACCGCTTTGCTTTGTCTTTTATCGCTTTGACGGTTCCGGTAGTGTTGGGCTGGATCAAGATTAACATCACGCGGCGAGATATCCTGCGTATTTTACCGCTGGCGCTGCTCTCGCCTTTAGTGTATTTTCCATTGCAAGCCTTCGGACTGATGAGCACCTCTTCATCGGAAGGAGGCATTATTCAGGCAACCGTTCCCATCTTCACGCTGCTGCTGGCGTCCTATTTTATTAAAGAGCGGACTACGGTTGTCCAAAAGCTTTCCTTGCTGCTCTCTGTAGCAGGCGTTATTTTTATATTCGTGATGAAAAGCGGAGCGTCCATGGCCTCCAATAGCTTTGGTGGTATTCTTTTGCTCGTGCTCTCTGCTGTTTGCCTATCCGGCTATAACGTGCTGGCTCGTCCATTAACACAAAAATACAGTCCGATGGAGTTGACCTATGTTACCTCCATTTTGGGATGTATCGTTTTTAACTTGGTGGCCCTGGGATATCATGCCATAGACGGCTCCATGAGCACTTATATCGCTCCCCTGGTAAAGCCTGATTACTGGCTGGCACTGGCTTATCTGGGCATTCTGTCTACCCTCGTCACCTCGCTGCTATCAAGCTTTGCCTTGAAGTGGATCGAAGCCTCGAAAATGAGTGTTATCGGTAATTTATCTACTCTCATTTCCATGATGGCAGGTGCTTATATTTTGAAGGAGCAGCTCGCATACTATCATATTGTCGGGGCAGTTATTATCATTATCGGGGTATTGGGCACCAATTTTGGAGGTCGGAGAAGCTTCGAGCCGCGAAAAGCGTCTGCTGCAAAACCACTAAAAGTGGACTGAAGCCATATAAATGCTCACGGTTGTAACACAAAAAAGAAATCCCCGAGTTGGAATAATCCACCATCTTGAGGATTTCTTTTTCAGCTCATCTATTTTACTTGACCCATATTTCAGCCTTCAACCGGGTACGCCATGACACTCATTAGCGCCAGTTCCGGCTGTGTCGTGTCTAGTCTGCTATATTGTACAATCACCGGTACGTCGCTGGTGACCGTAATCGCATAGGGAATGCCTGCCGGAATCCGTTCGCCATCCCTCTCCAGCGAGGCCGTGCGGATATGGCGGGTTCGTCTTCCTTCTATCACCTCGACCAATCCTTCCAGCGGCTCACGGTCTTCAAAATAGATGTCTATACTCAGCTTGGCCGCTTGAGTTCCACAGTTCAGCACACATATACTCTCATGACTAAGCAGCTCTCCCCGGCTTTCGGGTGGAATATATCCATCGGGAATCACCCAGAATAAGCCGCCCCGCGGCTGGTTTACTTTTTCCTGAGGAAGCTCCGTATTTCCCATGCTATCCGACTCCTTTCACCTAAAATACTTGCGCATCCCTATACTGTCCTCAATTATCCAAATGGATTCTCCTTGGTACGCAGCAGTTGAGCCAGAAAGGCGAGCGCCAGTCCCTGTCCCCAGCCCTGAATGCGTTTGTATGGTACGTTGCGGTAGCCATCAATATCGTTCATCACGGCGGTTCCAGCGGATACACCCGTCACGGTGCCGTCCTCCTTGATTCGGGAAAGAATACCGTCGATCGCCTTTTGTGTGTATTTGTTAAACAGTCGCCCCTGCATAAGCAAAGCCGTCGCAATGCCTGCGGAGCCTGAGGTTTCCAGATAGGAGGTTTCATCATTCAGCACCGTATGCCACAGCCCTTCCGGGGATTGCAGCCGTACCAGCGCACTGAGCTGGTCACGCAGCGAACCGTCGATGATCATGTAGGATGGATGCTGCACCTCCACGAATTTCAGCGCTTTTGCCATTGTGATTGCAGCCCACGAATTTCCCCGTGCCCAGTAAATACCTGACATCCGGCTTTGGTTCGCATGATCCCAGCCGTGATAATATAAATTCGTATCCGGGTCCTGCAAAAATTCCTCATGCCCGTGATATTGCCGGATACCGTCCTCCCAATATTCCTTGTTACCCAGCAGATGACCAATGCGCAGCAAATAATAGCCTGCCATAAACATCGTATCCACCCATGCTTGCTGCGGAAATACATCATGAACTGAATTCACCGTATGCTGGAAAATGCCGTCGGCGAACCGCTCAGCTTTCTTCGCCAGAAATTCCGCCATTTCGGTGGCGATATCCAGGTACTTTTGCTCTCCTGTAGCCTGATACAGCGTCAGCAAGCAGTGTCCCACAGACACACCGTTCACCGAGAGCGGTGGAAGTCCATCTGCAATATTTTCATCGACCCATTCCTTTAATTGGATCAAATACTCCTCGTTCCCTGTTGCTTCATAGGCTTCACACACACCGTAAAAGGCCACACCACCCGGCCAATCCCAGCTATAGTCCATTTGAAATGTGCGTTCCACCATCCGGTCGATCACCTGTTTAATTTGTTCCTCATCAAAAATCAATGCAGGCATGTCCTCATCTCCCCCTTTGGTAATTTCCACGTTAATTTCCTCCTTGACACCCGTTCGAGAAATCACCGTCCGTCTATCGCAAATACATGCGTAAGGGCTGTAAATCCAGCTCCTTCACAGCATCCGCCACCATATCTGCTATACAGACCGCACCGTTCTCATGAAAATGTGTATTATCCTCCAAGCCACCGGAAAAGTTCATGTATTCACCAGGCAGCAGCCACATAAAAAGCTCTTTGCTTTCCTCAGGACCCAACTGCTCATATAACTCCTGCGTGCGGGCAGACAAATCAATCAGCGACACATCTGCTTCTTCCGCCAGCTCGCGAACCGCTGTTACATAGTCACCATGTGTGTCGGATAACGTGCCATCCCCATTAAAATAGCGACGATGCACAGGCGTAACCAGCACTGGAGTAGCCCCACGGCTTCTGGCTCCGTCGATATAGAGGCGCAGATGCTCCGTATAGGTTGTAAAAGGCTCTGTAGCCCGCTCCGGATCAGGCTTCTCATCATTATGACCGAACTGGATGAACAGGAAATCTCCCGCTTTCATTTCGGCCAAAATGACGTCCAGCCGTCCTTCGTCCACGAAGCTTTTGGAGCTTCTTCCCGATACGGCGTGATTATCCACGCAGACATCATGCTTGAACAGGGCTGGCAAAGCCTGGCCCCAGCCTGTATACGGATAGCCGGATGCGTCCTGATCCGTAACCGTGGAATCTCCGGCCAGGAACAGCCGGAGGGTCTGTGGCGCTGGCGCAATCTCCAGCGCATTGAGCCGCGGCGCGGTGCCCGATACGGCGAGGCGCAGCTTGCCGCCTCTGACGGGCACCGCAAACCGGGCCTCTGTGAACTGGCCCGGCAGCGTGTGTAACGGGGGCAGCACATGCTTGCCCTCGCCGGCTTTGAGCCGCGTGAGCGTCTGCGCGAGCGGATCGCCGAGCAGCACGGTGACGAGATACATCCCGTCCTCCGGTACATCGGCGACAAACGCAGTTCCCAGCGGGATGCAAAAGCGGCTTTGCAGCCGTGCGAGCGTATCCTTGGGTGCGGTTACGCCGTATAATCGCCTTTCCCGACCATACACATGATCCACGTCCTCAAACCCGTAGCCCTGCTCAGCAGTATACGAGCAATCCGGGGGGACTCCTGTGTAGCCATCCGCAGGCTCGCCCGGACCAAAATCAAACTTCCACATGCCACTCACCTCTCCGCTATAACCCTTAGCTCCACTTTATCCCTTTAAGCCACTTGAGCTCATTCCTTGGACAATTTGCTTCTGGAAGGCGAAGAATACAGCGATAACCGGAACCAGGCTCAAAATGGACATCGCGAACATCCCACCCCAGTTAGAGGCCGATTCGCTATCAAGGAACATTTTAAGTGCCATAGATACGGTATATTTATCCGGCGAATTCAGATACAGCACCGGACCCAGAAGATCCTCCCACTTCCAGTAGAAAGAGAAGATGGCTGCCGTAGCCAGCGAGGATTTGAGCAATGGCAAAATAATTTGGAAATAGAGCCGGAATTTACCGCATCCATCAATCGTCGCTGCTTCATCCAGCTCTATCGGTATCGTTCGGATAAACTGGACCATCAGGAAGATGAAGAACGGCATCCCGAAAAACGATGGCACGACCAGTGGCAAAATCGTATTGACCCAGCCGAGCTTGGTGAAAATGATATATTGCGGTACCAATACCACATCCCCTGGCAGCATAAGCGTCATCATCATCAGGGCAAACCAAAAGTTACGCCCCTTGAATTGCATACGCCCGAAGCCAAATGCGATTAATGAGGAGGAAAGCACCGCTCCTATCGTTGCAATCAAGACAATCGTGAGCGAATTAAAAATGTACGTGCCGAAGCTGTATCCACTTGTGCCCTTCCAGCCCGTCACATAGTTTTGCCAAATCCATTCTGTAGGGAACAAAGAACTTGCCGTGACGAATATCGTCCGACTCTCCTTGAACGAGCTGAACAGCATCCAGAATACGGGATACAGCATCAGGAGCGCCAGCGCAGCGACCAGAATGTGATAGATCGGCCATTTGAACGTTTTCCATGCCATCGGTATCAGCGCCCCTTTTCCGTTTCATAAAATACCCAGTATTTGGATGTTAAAAATAAAATGCCTGTCAGTATCGCGATCATAATGAGCATGACCCAAGCCATAGCCGCTGCATATCCCATATTGCTAAACATAAACGCCTGTCGGAACAAATATAGCGAATGCAACATCGTTCCATCCATCGGACCGCCCTCGCCCTTGGAAATAACGTAGGCCGGAACAAAGGTCATAAAGGCGCTGATCGTCTGCATAATCAGGTTAAATAAAATAATCGGACTGAGCAGAGGCAGCGTGATACTGAAGAATTTTCGCACTGGCGAAGCGCCGTCCACGCTGGACGCCTCGTACATTTCAACCGAAATATTCTTCAAGCCGGCCAGAAAAATGAGCATGGAGGAGCCGAATTGCCATACGGACAAGGTAATCAGCATCGCAAGCGAAGCATTCGGATCACCAAACCATTTCACCGGAGTTGCCCCCAAGGCCAAAAGCAAGCTGTTTACAATGCCTTCATTACTGAAAATGTTGCGCCACATGATGGACACCGCAACGCTGCCCCCGATAATGGACGGCAGATAGTACATCGTCCGATACGTGCCAACCATACGCGATTTGGTATTCAAAATCATAGCTACAAACAGTGCGAAAATCAGTCTCAGCGGAACACCGACCAATACATACGTAAACGTAACCCTAATCGAATTCCAATATTTCGGGTCGGCTGTGAACATTTTTTCAAAGTTCCCCAGACCAATCCATTTGGGCGGGGTGAACAGGTTGTAGGATGTAAAGGACAGATACAACGAAATAAACATCGGAATTAATGTAAATGCCAGAAAGCCCAAAATAAACGGGCTGATAAACGCATATCCGGTCATATTGGCTCTCAAGCTCTGATGATTTCGCAAGCTCATCAAGCCTCCCTTCTGTTGCATTTTGTTGATTAGCCAATCTAATTATATTTATAATTCGTTGTTACATGTATTTCATTATGATATATAGAAGCAGCTTCTGCGGTTTGTTCGTCGTATTAACCGTGCGAAATCATGCTATCACTACGCACGGTTAACTTAACGAAACGGACCTGCGCCCCTATGTCAAAACGGTGTCAGACTCCTAAGGAAGTCATTGCGCTAATTACTGCTTGTTATTCGCGAGGATGGTATTCGCATCAGCCCGGAATTTGGCCGCTGCATCCTCCGCCGTCATCTGCCCGAAATTGACCTGCTCAATATAATCGGTCAGGGTCGCAATTACTTCCGGTGATCCAACGGGCGGCGGTGGACTCATTGGAGAAGCCTTTGGCTCCATGGAAGCCACAAAATCAAACACCTGCTTCGTAGGCTCGCTCAGCTCTGCCACTACAGCTTCCTTGATTTTGGCGGAAATCGGTACGCCCCGCTCACCTTTAATCAATTTATTCGCTTCTACATCATTCATCCAGAAATCAATAAACTTAGCGGCTTCATCCTTCACCTGTGAGTGGGAAGCGACCGCCCAGTACATCGTAGGCTGCATGTAGATGCCTTTTTCCATATTCGGTCCAAACATTGGAGCCAACGCCATCGGGCGGTTAACAACCTGCTGTAAGCCTACATACTGATTGGACCATTGCCAAACGCCGATGCCCTTTTCTTTTACAACATCGGATTCCTCAAGAATCCCCTTGGTCTGGTTCATGACTTCAGGAGTCGGGGTCGCTCCTTTTTTAATGAGATCAGCCAATCCGCCAAAGAATTCGGCAAACAGCTTATCGTCGTCATACCCCAAGCCTGTTCCTTCCGCATTGTAGAGAGACTTTCCATGTGTACGCAAATAGTAGTGGAAGAAAATATCGGCAGCCATAGTGCTATCGAAGTGAACTTTATTGGAGGCTGCCTTCAGAGCCAGCTCTTTGTATTGATCCCATGTCCAGTTGTCAGGAATTTTGTCTATGCCCGCTTTTTTGAGTAACGTCGGGTCATACTGGAAGCCCAGCACATTGACACCTGTTGGAATACCATATTGCTTTCCAGCAATTACGCCGGTTGTGAGTACATTTTGGTTCACATCAGCGACCTGGATTTTTTGATTCAGGTAAGGCGCAAGATCCTCCAGTTGACCATTCTTCGCATATTGGCTAATGTACGAAATGTCCATTTGTACGATATCCGGCAGCTGGTTTGCCGCAGCCTGTGGGGCGAGCTTTTTCCAATAGTCATCAAAAGAGGCATATTCCACATCAATCGTCACATTCGGATTTTTCTGCTTATACAGGTCAACAACCTTCTGCGTATATTCATGACGCGTATCCGATCCCCACCAAGCGATCCGTAGCTTTACCTTCCCGTCTGCATTTGTGCCCGAATTGCCACCGTTGCTCGCTCCGCTGCATGCCGTCGTCAGTACGAGCAGCATAGCCATGACCAGAAACCATCCCTTTTTGCCCACTTATCTCTCCCCTTTTCGCTGTTCTAGAAAGGAGCCGTGTTACAAGTGACAACGTATTTACGCAAAATTGATAGCGTTTACATTTGCTCCTGTTGTTATTTTCCCAAAAGCAGAGAAGCATTGGAATACACAAATCAGATTTCCTGAGTTTAAAAAACAGAGGGGCTCCAGCGCTCATCCCCGTTCGTGTGACTTGATGTACTCGGATGGGGTCATGCCCGCCCATTTTTTGAATACCTGGCTGAAATATTGGGCGTTTCCGCCGAAGCCGAACCATTCGGCCAGCTCGAATACCTTCACGTCTCCTGTTTCCCGAATATGCTCAGCCGCACGTTCGATCCGATAGCGATTAACGTAATGTGAAAAGTTTTCACCCGTTACCTTTTTGAAGATTTTTCCTAGGTAGTCGGAATTCATGTACAGCATTTGGCCTGCCACTCCGTTCAGGGACAGATCGGATTTTCGATAGTTTTGCTCAATAATGGTGATCACTTTATCAACCGTGGAGGATTGACGGCTCACATTGCTCTTATAGTAGATTGCGGTCATTCGTCCGGCGGCCTCCTGCACGAAGGATTTAAGAGAAGCAAGCGTTTTTTGCTCTGCCAGCACAGCCATTCGGCTCGTAAACTCGGAGCGCTCCTCTTCAGGGCATATACGGATCATGGCGGCATACAGCTGAAGCACATAGGAACGGGTCACCGAAATTTCCAGCTTCATACGGGACAGGATACCGAACAGCCGATCTACCTCCTGTACCACCTCCTCCGTATTTCCCGCCTTAATCAGCAGACCAAACTTTTCCTCGTCCAGCTCCAGATCCGCCATCTCCCGGGGTTCTGCGGCCGCCAAATCCTCCTTCGTAATCAGGCTGCCCTCCCCGGTATAAAAACGGTGATTCATACAATGCAGTGTCTCCCTGTACATCCCCCTCGAGTGCTCCATACTGTCCGACTCGCTAACTGCAACCGTTACCTCCAGCTTGTAAAAACGGCGAAATGTCGCACGTACCGCGTCAAGCTGCTCCATCAGCCCGGACGTATCGCCCCCGCTTTCCAGCACAATGAGCAGCTGACCTTGCATCGTTGTCCCGAGCAGGACATCCTCCATTAAATCTGCCGCAATATTTTGCAGCGCAAACAAATGCTCCGGCTCATGGGATTCCTCGACTCGCAGCAGCAGCATTCGAACCTGCTTATCTTGCAGCTCCAGACCGAATAACCGCTCATAAAAAGCGATATCCCGACTGCCGTACGTTTTATAGGAAATAAACTCCTTCAAAAAATGCTCCTTCACATGAGGCAGCATACGCTGAAAATCAAGCTTCATCCGGTTCACGAACTGCTTGCGTTCCTCCTGTTCCTCTCGTTCCTGCCCCAACTCGGTCAACGCCTCATGAATTTGACGCTCGTTGCAGGGCTTTAACAAATAATGTTTTACACCGTATTGCATGGCCCGACAGGCATAATCAAAATCCTTATAGCCGGACAACAAAATGAAACGAACATCCGGGAAATGCTCCGTCGTTTTGGCAACCAGGCCGATGCCATCCAATCCAGGCATAGAAATGTCGCTGATCACAAAATCAGGCGGGCTGGCCTGAATCTGATCATAGGCCTCAATCCCGTTGCGTGCTGTACCGACCAGCCTCGTACCCGCCTTGCCCCAATCGACCACCTGTGATATGCCTTCCAAAATCATACGCTCATCATCAACCAGCAGCACCTTGTACATGATCCTGTTCCCCTTTCACATATGGAATACAGACATGAATCGACGTTCCTGTTCCTGACTCGCTATGCAGTTCTATCCCCCATGGTGTACCAAACGTCAGGTCAATCCGCTCCTGAATGTTCGCAAGCCCAATACCCTGCCCCCGTGTAGCAACCTGCCCGCTCCGTAGCTGCTCCAAAAAATCCTGCGTCATGCCCGCTCCGTCATCCTCGACTCGCAGCAGCAGCGCACCTTCTTGCTCCCGGGCAATGATAGCAATCCGACATGGCTCAATTCGCGGCTCCAGCGCATAATGAATCGCATTCTCCACCAAGGGCTGGAGCGTCAGCTTCGGAATCTGCGCGTCCATCAGTTCTTCCGGTACATCCAAATGGAAAACGAGACGTTCATCGAAGCGCGTTTTTTGGATCGTTACATAACTTCGCACAATGTCCAGTTCTTTCCGAAGTGGAATGAGCTGCTCCTCAAAACTGACCGCACTGCGTAACAGAAATGCAAGCGCCTCTACCATTTCCGAGATACGGTCCTGCTTATTCGCCTTGGCGAGCCAGTTCACAGACTCCAGCGTGTTATACAAAAAATGTGGATTAATCTGCGCCTGAAGCGCCTTTAGCTCCGTCTCTCGCAGCAATAGCTGCTTTGCAACATTCTCATTAATCAGCTCACGGATACGGCGGATCATCTTCTTATAGGTCCGGTGCAGCAAGCCCACCTCATCCTGTGTGGAAAGCGGAACTGCACCGAGTGCTTCCTCCTCCAGACGGTCGAGATCTCCTTTTTCAATTTTACGCATGTTCTGGATTAGTTGAACGATCGGCTTCGTAATACTGCCAGATAATCGGGCTCCCAGTGCCAGCGCAATTAGAAGCATTATTACAAAAATAGCGCTTACAATTTCTTTGATGATCGTAATACTGCGAAACATATCATCAAAGGGGGTCATATGCAAATACGTCCAGCCCGTATAAGAGGATTTGATCTGGGCTGCGAAAAAGGTCCCGCCTGTGTAGGTCACAATTCCGTAAGGCTGCTTCCGCGCAAGCTCAGCCTGCATATCACTCTCACTCAAAGGCGAGGTTTCGGGATAAATCATCTGCTTGCCATCTGTAATCATCAGCTGTCCATCACGACCGGAGGTCTGCACACGATCCGCTACAATTCGGTCAATCCGCACACGAATCGCAAGCGTTCCGAGCCCATTTAACGTAAAATTGGTATCTGTAAAGGATTTGAATTGCCGCGCTGCCAGTAAGGAGGAGTGACCTGCCGCATACCATGCGTTGGAGCCGTCATATTCGTCTGCCAGCATAGACAGAGTGGAGCGAAGCTCCTGGGGAATGCCCTCGCGGTTGCCCGCACTCATGACTTGCCCTTCTTTGTCGATCACCATCATGGAGTAAATATAAGTTTCAGAGCCGGCAAAGGCGATAAGCCTGTTCGTTATTTTTTTACGCAGTACCATTTTAACGTAAGGCGAGGTTTCTCTTTCCAATTGTAGTAAATAACGCTGAAGCTGTTCGTCTGTTGTCACCTTGAAGGTAACTTTTTCCACATCCTTCAGCTCATTTTCAATACCGATTGAAGAAATATTGAGCACTTCGGATGTCTTTTTATACATTTGATTATCATAAATATGAAATACGTATTTAAGTATGACTGCAACAACCGCAAAATTAACCAGCATGAGCACCGTAATCAGCAGTACCATTTTATGATGGATTCCGGCATTTTTGAAAGCGCTCTTAAAATAAGTGATCAGTGGATGTCGCCTCCTTCGCTCATCATGCCCGTACCAGCATGGAATGGAGATTGCACGATAAAGCTGTACATCATACAAAATACCCCATGCCTTGGTCATTCGGCAAGAGGTATTTGTGTTCGCTCAGCGTTGGTCGGTTGGTTCCGATTTGTCCGCCTTGCTCATATATTCATCGTATCGGTCATCCAGTTCCCGTGCCATGCTGCGGTATTTACGCGTCTCTTCCACAATAGGGTCGATATGGGTTTGAATCCGCACCTCATATTTAGGAGTGAGCCGTTCGCGTTTTTTGGCCTCATTCTCACGAATTTCGCCTTCCGTCAGCAATTCACTGAGCTCACGCTCCAATTCCTCGGATTGGCCCATCATCCTTCCTCCTTCAGCAATAAGCGATATAGGTGTATTATAACCCGGTTGCGTCTGCTTCTTTCAATACTTGAATGAGTTGAGAATGAATAGCCGTATTCGTCGCTGCAATATGTCGCACGCTAAGGTCATAAGGTCGGCCCAGCGTATCTGTGATCGTTCCTCCCGCTTCATGTACCAGCAAAGCGCCCGCTGCTACATCCCAGGCATTCAAACCGATTTCACAATAGGCTGACAGCCGTCCCGATGCCACATAAGCCAGATGCAGGGCTGCCGAGCCGAGTGCCCGAATGCCTCGTACCTGGGGTGTAAGTGCCTGTGCAATCTTCATATTCAGCGGCTGTGCAAAAGTGCGGTCCGGCGGGAAGCCGATGCACACCAGACTGTCTCCCAGTGTTTCTTCTCTGGATGCCCTCATCAGATTGCCATGTACATACGCGCCTTTACCTTTTTCAGCCACAAACATTTCGTCGCGGGACGGATCATAAATGACACCAACAATTACCTCTCCACGGTGGGCCAAGGCGATAGATACACTGTAGTACGGCAGGCTGTGTACAAAATTGGTTGTACCGTCTACTGGATCAATAATCCACAAATATTCCTCTTCACGAGCAGCCTCCAATGCACGGGCCGAAGCCTCGGCACCCGGCTCTACCCCCTCTTCGCCCAAAATGGCATGGTCGGGAAAATGCGTGAGAATCAGTCTGCGGATCATCTGCTCCGCACCTTTATCCACTTCGGTCACCAGGTCCGTTGGGGACTGCTTGGTGCTTAACTGCTCCACGGTGCCCAGTCTGCTTTTGATCCATTCCCCTGCTTTGGATGCCGCGTTAATGGCCACGGCGGTATAGCTTTTTCCTGATACAATATAGGGAACCTTTTCGTTTTCATGTTCGTTCAACGTGTTCACTCTACTTTCTATATCATTGTTACGTGGTTTACGAAGCTGCACAACAGCACAGTCTCTTAACCATCGCTGTTAAAGTACAACTTTTATAGTTACACAATCTATTATACACAATATATTCCATAAAGTTTCTCTATTTGGAAACTTATCCGCAGAATTCTATTCTTTAAGGCGTAATTTCCGCCGAAGCCCCAACTAGCACCTTTACTCCGTCACCTTCTCGTACACGCAGTTCCTTCATCAGCCCGAACAGCGCTTCATCCTTGCGTTTGGCTACCAGCATAACTCTCTAATTCGGCGTTCATCTGCCCTTCACTTGTTTATTGCGCTCCAAAAAACATTTCATCCGCCAATGCGGTCTGAACTCTTGCTTCCTCTTCATTCAGCTTGCGAATGAGGATCATTTCAACCTCGGTCACTTCGTCGCCCTGAAAATTGATTTCGGCAATACAGCCAACAATCTGCACGATGGCTACTGCTACATTGTCCACGCTGTAAGCGATGACCTTCTGACCTGTGGGGAACACACGCAGGCCGGATTTAACCATTTTGCCACGTCCGTATTCCAGCAGTTCATACAATTCCTGTTCGCTCTTGAATTTGCACACCGAGTTAAATTCGGTTTGAAAGCCCATGTTTAGCCGCCACCTTTCGTGATTATGGATTCTTGCAAATCCTATTGCATACCCTGTACATGAACAAAAAGGGGGGTGATCAGCTCCCCCTCGGTTCGTTTTATGAATTCTCGTAATGCAGCGCAGACCTGCGCTCATAACGCTCCAGTGCGAGGGCAATCATGCGGTCCAGCAAGCTTTGGTAGGATACGCCCGTTTCTCTCCACAGCAATGGATACATACTGAACGGCGTAAAGCCTGGCATCGTGTTTACTTCATTAATAAAAATATGTCCGTCCGAACGTCTGACGAAGAAATCGGCACGGGAAATCCCGCACCCCTCCAGAGCGCGGAATGCTTGCAATGCAGCTTCACGGATATGATCCGCCACTTCCTCGTCCAACGGTGCCGGAATGAGCATCTCCGATTGGCCGTCCGTGTATTTGGCAGCATAATCGTAATAGTCGCTGGACGATACAATTTCGCCCGGTACCGATGCAATCGGCTCGTCGTTGCCGAGTACGCTGACCTCAATCTCGCGGGCATCGACATACTCCTCCACAATGACCTTCAGATCAAATTGTAGAGCCAACTCAACTGCCTTTTCCAGTTCTGCCCGGTTCGTGGCTTTGGAAATGCCGACACTTGATCCCAGATTCGCCGGCTTGACGAAGCACGGGTATCCCAACTCAGTTTCCATGTTGCGCACCAGATCATGACTGGTTTGTGACCACTGTGTACTGTTAAAATAACAGTATTTCACTTGCGGCAATCCCGCATGCTCAAACAGCTTCTTCATGACGCCTTTGTCCATCCCTGCGGCAGAAGCCAGCACTCCCGCACCGACATAAGGCATATCTGCCATCTCGAACAAGCCCTGAATCGTTCCGTCCTCACCAAAGGTGCCGTGCAGCAGCGGGAACAGCACATCCAGCGTCTGCTCTCCGTACAGCTTGCCGAACAACGTATCTAATGCCGCCTTCGTACCGGCCTCTGTGCGCTCCAGCTTCAATTGCTCTACAGAAGCCAAAGGTGCGTCAAGCAGCGATCCTCTGCGCCAATCGCCAGCCTTCGTAATATAAAAAGGAATAATCTCGTATTTCTCATAATCAAAAGCGTTCAGTACCGCATACGCCGTTTGCAGCGAAACCTCATGCTCACCCGATTTGCCGCCGTACACCAGCCCTACGGTCAATTTTTGTTTTGCCATGCCTATCCTCCGCTTTCCTGCTTTCGTCATTGTGCCTGATTTGCGTCACTGTACCTGTTATAAATCATCTCATTTAAAAATAGTCGGCGATGTGATAAAAGCGATATACCGTGTTGTCCGTCCACGCATACGAATTCTTGTAGTCCCAATAACGATGTCTGGAGCTTACCGTATGCGCATTGACAAGCGGCATGCCACCCGCATCAAAGGCCGTTACCACCGTGCTGTGCTGAAAGATGCCGTCACCATCCCAATCATAAAAAATGACGTCTCCCAGCATAAGCTGCTCCGGACGGCTCACCTGCTCGGCGGTCAACCCCCACGAGCTGGAGCTCAAATACCGCTCCAGACTGTTGGAAACTGCCCAACTGTAGCTCCACAGTTCACGTCCAGCGACCCGTCCTTTGTACCACCAACCCGATTCTCTTTTACCAGTATAGTGGATCGGTGCGCCCCCTGCAAAGAGGCATTGCGAGATATAATTGGTGCAATCCACATCAAAACCCTCAAACTCCGGGTTGAAGCTATCCCACCACTGATCCGCATAGGCTGCCGCCTCTTCCCGGCGATATCGGCTGGGGCGTGCTGATGAGCCAAAGCCCAATACACCTTGGTTCAGCAGCGGCAGATTCCCTCCCTGATTAAACGAAGCCTGTTCAAAAGGAACCTCTCCCCCCGCTGGCTTCCTTTCTGCCGGATCACGCTCGATTCTTGCTACCTGCCAGGCTTCCCCCTCACGCGTGAACATCAGACGTTCCCGTTCAATCCGATCCTCCCGGTGAGTCATCCCGCCTTTTTCGTAAAAGAGCCGGACATGCAGTTGTACATCCACCATAGCCTCCTCTGGCGTATCCTGCACAATTCGCAGCGGCTTGGCGCGTGTTTCACTACGTAAGGGAACGGCGTTCCGCTCGTTATACCACTGTTCCAATCTGGCTGTACGGGCCGCACGCTCCATCCGCTGGCCTACCTCCAGATATTCATCCGGCTGCGGAGCGCCGTTCACCTCACTCCGGTTATATTGGTTCACATAAGCAAAAAGGGCCTGCTTCCATTCGCGCTCCCCCATCCCTGTCCCTCCATTTCCGTCCCGCCATCCTTGTTTGGGGATAGCGGGAATACCGTATAACTTTCTTAATTTCCTCTATAGCCTGATATGGCTCTCTATCTATAAGTATGAATCTCTAAAGCTTGGTATGAACACCGAAACACGAGAAAGAGGAACGTTTTATTTTTCAGGCTTCGGCGCATAAATTAGGCTAAAAAAACTTTACGGAATCGAGTGAAAACGGTATACTTAATTCAGAAACATTATTTTGAAATTAAGTTTCATCTAATGAAACCTCCAGAAATCTTCTTCTGCTCTATTATGAAAATAGCGGTTATCTATAGGTTAATCGGTTATTCTTCAGATCAGCTATGCTGCTTTCATGAGAGCGCAACCAATTTAAGCCAACTGTGCAAGACGTCTAAAAAAACGACATCCCTATTTTCCCTCAGGCATCTACTTTAAGGAGGTAATACTTATGTCAGGAAAAGATCAATTCTCCATTGCCCGCAGTCTCGAAGTTAACGGCAAGCCTTACCGTTATTACAGTCTCAAGGCACTGGAGGAACAAGGAAAAAGCGGTATCGCCAAGCTGCCTTTCTCCATTAAAGTGTTGCTGGAAGCCGCTGTGCGCCAATTCGATGGACGTGCGATTACAGAAGAGCATGTGCAGCAGCTTACAGGCTGGGCTGAGGATCGTGACACCAACAAGGAAATTCCATTCATCCCTGCACGCATCGTGCTTCAGGATTTTACCGGCGTTCCGGTGGTTGTCGATTTGGCAGCCATGCGCGATACTGTGAAAAAAGCGGGCGGCGACCCGAAACAAATTAACCCGCTCGTACCCGTCGATCTCGTTATCGACCACTCGGTCATGGTCGATGCCTTCGGTACCAGCGATGCGCTGGATTATAATATTAATGTAGAATTTGAGCGTAACGAGGAACGGTACCGTTTTCTGCGCTGGGCGCAAACGGCGTTCAACAACTTCCGTGCCGTGCCACCATCCACGGGTATCGTCCATCAGGTCAATCTGGAGTATCTGGCTTCCGTGGCCGCCACCAAAACCATTGATGGCGAAACCGTCGTCTTCCCGGATTCCCTCGTCGGAACGGATTCCCATACGACGATGATTAACGGTCTGGGTGTCGTCGGCTGGGGCGTCGGCGGGATTGAGGCAGAGGCGGGTATGCTGGGACAACCGCTGTATTTTGTCACACCGGATGTTATCGGCTTCAAGCTGACAGGCAGTCTGACGGAAGGCTCTACTGCCACCGATCTGGCACTCACTGTAACCCAAATGCTGCGTAAAAAAGGCGTAGTCGGCAAATTCGTGGAATTTTACGGACCCGGCTTGGCTAACATCAGCTTGGCTGACCGTGCAACGGTTGCCAATATGGCACCGGAATACGGCGCAACGGTTGGCTTCTTCCCGGTTGATGCGGAAACGCTGGCTTACCTGCGCAGTACCGGACGTTCTGATGAGCAAGTGAGTCTTGTCGAGGAATATTACAAAGCGCAAGGCATGTTCCGCACATCTGATACGCCGGACCCTGTGTTCAGCGATACGATTGAGCTGGATCTGGCTTCGGTTGTACCAAGTCTCGCGGGTCCCAAACGTCCGCAGGACCGTGTTGAGCTTAGCCGCATGAAGGAAACCTTTGAAGGCATTATCCGTACCCCTGTGGACAAAGGCGGCTACGGACTGAGTGATGAAAAGATCGCACAGAAAATTCCGCTGACCCACCCGGACGGCTCCACCAGTGAGCTGGGTACTGGGGCAGTCGTGATTGCGGCGATCACAAGCTGCACGAACACCTCCAACCCAAGCGTTATGCTGGGTGCGGGCTTGCTCGCCAAAAAGGCAGTAGAACGCGGGCTCAAAAAGCCGGGCTATGTGAAAACCAGCTTGACGCCGGGCTCCCTTGTCGTGACGGAATACCTGCAAAAAGCCGGGCTGATCGGTTCGCTGGAAGCACTCGGCTTCCACGTGGCAGGCTATGGCTGCGCGACCTGCATCGGCAACTCCGGTCCGCTTCCTGACGAAGTGAGTCAGGCCATCACAGACAACGATCTGACGGTTGGTGCGGTCATTTCCGGCAACCGGAACTTTGAGGGCCGCGTGCATGCGCAGGTCAAAGCCAACTATCTCGGCTCACCGCCACTGGTCGTCGCTTATGCGCTGGCAGGTACGGTGAACATTGATTTGGTGAATGATCCGCTCGGTTACGATCAGGACAATCAGCCGGTCTATCTGAAAGACATCTGGCCAACCTCCGAGGAAATCAAGGAAGCGACCAGCCTGTCTCTCAGCCCGGATATGTTCCGTCGTAAATACGAGAATGTGTTCACGGCCAACGAAAAATGGAATTCCATTCCGGTTCCTGAAGGCGAACTGTATGAATGGGACGAAAAATCAACCTATATTCAAAATCCGCCATTCTTTGAAAAGCTTCAGGATGGCGTGCAGGATATCAAGGAAATTCGTAATGCCCGTGTGCTTGCCCTGTTGAATGATTCGGTCACTACGGACCATATCTCACCAGCAGGCAACATCGCTCCTTCCAGCCCGGCAGGACTGTACTTGAAGGAGCATGGCGTGGAACGCAAGGACTTCAACTCCTACGGCTCCCGTCGTGGCAACCATGAGGTCATGATGCGTGGTACGTTCGCTAACATTCGTATCCGTAACAACGTAGCTCCGGGCACCGAGGGCGGCGTGACCAAATACTTGCTGACAGATGAGGAAATGTCCATCTACGATGCATCTATGAAATATCAGGCAGCTGATCAAAACCTGATCGTTATTGCTGGTAAGGAATACGGCACAGGCAGCTCCCGTGACTGGGCAGCGAAGGGTACGCTTCTGCTGGGCGTCAAAGCCGTCATTGCAGAAAGCTTCGAGCGGATTCACCGCAGTAACCTGGTCGGCATGGGCGTGCTTCCACTGCAATTCCAGGAAGGCAACGGCTGGTCCAGCCTGGGTCTGAACGGCCGTGAAACGTTTGATATTCTCGGCATCGACAATGATGTGAAGCCAGGTCAAGAGCTTACTGTTGTAGCCAAACGCGAGGATGGCACGAAGTTCGAGTTCCCGGTCATTGCCCGTCTGGACAGCACCGTCGATATCGACTACTACCACAACGGCGGTATTCTGCAAACCGTATTGCGTCAAATGATTCAAGAATAAAGAATGAGTGAATAATGAAAATCCCCTTCAAAATGCAGTGAAAACCGCAAATTGAGAGGGGATTTTTTACATGCTTCAAGCCTTCAAAAGAAAACATATGCCTATGAAAATACGAGGGTTATAAGAAGGGACAATACATTATAAATATTTCACGTCTGTTGATTAACCAT
>NZ_JBITPI010000056.1:0-3438 GCF_050467745.1 Paenibacillus sp. NRS-1781 | reverse complement strand
CTGAGCTTTAAGTGTAGAAGCAGAATGCTTGTCATGATTATCTACATCATGTAGCACATCGTAAGAAGAATTAAATTGATTGAGAACTTTCATTAGAGTTACAATGGTAGCCTTACCTCTAGCACGAATAATATGAATGTTAGTGTCTCTTTCTTTGGCAAGATGCTTGAAAGCAATATATTCAGTATCACCTTCCACAATTACTACTCTGTCAGCAAAAAAGAATTCATTCACATAAGAGTCTACGTAATTTAGGATTTTCATGTTTGCTATATCATCATCGTCAAATTGTTCACTTACCGATTTATACAACTGGATAGCTTCTTTTTCGCCAACTCTGAAAACTTGAATAGAGGTGTGTCTTTCCGATAAATCTATAAGTATCGGAGAATGAGTCGAGATCATTAATGGCATTTTTTTGCCTATTTGATAGAGCGAACGACTTAATGCACGAACTGCTTCGGGATGCAAGAATGCTTCTGGCTCATCTATAAGCAGTAATTTGTTGTCATTTTCGCCGAGAAGTTTTTTCTCTATCATGTTCTGTATTAGGTATATTAGGCTCATTCTTTGAAGTCCAGTACCTTGGTTGGCTAAAGGCATTTTGGATTGTTTATTGCTATCAATGTGTACGCTTGAATTTGTAGACTTCAATAAGTCGGCTGATGAAAATCCTTCACTTTCGCCGCCTACAACATTTAGTGATAGATGGTTATTAGAAAATAGTATTCTTAGATTATTGGAAACATCGTTACTTACCTGTGATAGTATGCTGTCTGTGTTTTGCTTAATTTTTTTTAAAAACGCAGGATATGCTTTTTTCAAGCTTGAATACTCTTGAGCCAATATAGAGGTATCCTTATCTTCTTCTGCGTCTCCATTGAAATCTTCGAGTTTTAAGAGATCATTTTTTATTATTTCAGAGTATATATCTTGAATTAGGTCGTTTATGTCATCAGGTAACATGGAGGGAGTTATGTAAAAAGGCTTATTGTTTAAGATTTCCTCCAACTTATCGTATAATTCGTGCGTTTTTTTGATTTCTTTGCCCTTCTCGTCACAAAAACTTGGGGCACTTTCTTCTTTGTACTTCTTTTTAATAGTTATCTGGTCTTCATCAGATTCAAATACAGCTTCAAGCGTTATATCTGTTCTACGCACTGAAAAACAGTCATTTGGGATGGTTTTTGCTTTAGTTTCTTTTTGGAAAAAGCAGTTGATGGCTTCTAAAATAGTTGACTTACCCGTGTTATTTCTCCCAGTTAGAATAACAATAGAATCTTTTGAGAAATCAATTGTAAATTTCTCTTTAAAGACCTTATAGTTTGTTACGCTGAATTTAACCAATCTCATAATCTTCCTCCTCCATAAGAAATCGAGTATCTACGACAAATTCTCTATTCATAAGTCTAAATACGAAATGAAGAATTTATTACCATCATCATACTACAACATACAGGTAATTGGAACTATTTTTATTTATTTATTGGTAATTCAGACTCGGCAACCTACCTTTATTATGGGTAAATAGACCTCTATTTCACTAAGCTATTACGTTTGGTTTAGGAATAACTACATTGATAGGCTATAAAAAAACTTGACAAAGGGGCAACCTTACCTTCATCTCGCTCAATCATTAAACTAACCATTTAAAACCGAAATAAATTTGCTTCCTCGCTACATCGAATGGGGTAAAGAGACTGCGATTTTATATAGAGAGGCGGGCATGATAAGCTGGTTAGCAACGCGAAGTCCTTATGCTTCGCGGCTTTCGCGAGTACTCATGCCCGCAGAGGCTCCATGTCAAATCGCTCTATTAGTCTAGAAACCGTAACTTTAGCCACGAGTATAGCGAAGAGCCATAAATTTCTTACGAAACAAAAAACCACCTGATATGTGGGTGGCTTTAAACTGTAAGCTTTAAAATTAAGGAAGATAGACTAAAATTGGAATTATTTCATTTATTCATTCAGAGATTTAATGACACTCCAGAACATACTTTCAACCATAAGTTTCTTTTCATCATTTTCGACTGGTAAATCACCCAACTTTCCGAAAAATTGTAAGAGAGAATAAGTATTATTTGATGAGACTTCAAAATACTTATCCTGATACTTTTTAAAAGCTGTTTTTCCTATAATCCTAATTAGTTCCTGTTGAATTTTGTAGGCTAGAAATTGATCAATTTTCTTAGTCTTAATAGCTAATATAGTAGACTTTACATTTTTTATATGCTCTGGAAGGTACTCTAACTCAAGTATTTTTTTAATTGCTGGAGTGATCTCACTCCCCATATGTTTAATTTTAATTGTTTTGTCTAAGATTAAGGGAACGCTGGAACCGTCTTTATTTGTAACGTTGCAAGTGGGATGTATCTCTACTGTGTGAATTTTGGACTCAGAGTTTCGTACTTTAAATCCATAAGATAATTTCCCCACACCATCTAAGTCAAAATATTCATTTGACAAGAAATTTAATTCCATATTAGAATGATCAAGCTTTTGAGATGTTAAGGTGAAATTGAATTTCAATTTATCAAGTGCCCAAATAGTACAATATAATAGGATATGATTATCTATTTGTTGGTATTTTGGAGTAGCGAAACATCTAATTATTGGTTGATTATGTTCAATCACAGTTCTAACTAATACATTGTTTTCAGATAAAAGGCCATTTTCACCAAACCAATAATTGTAGTTGTGTTGAATCAAGTCATAGTGTGTATCAGCGTCTTTTAAAAGATGTTTAGCATATGGACTCATGCTGATGTCTTGAAAAAGCTGTGAGATGGCATCTGATGTTGTAGTATATTTCATATTGGTTACTCCATCTAAATTTAGGAGTAATTGACCATCACCATTATTATCTTGAGTTGTTCCTTCAAGTAATAGTTGCTTAAACTTTATTTCATAGTCAACTTTTGTCCAAGTTGTTTTAGGTACCAGTAAATTGTATGTTTCTCTTATTTGTCCGATATTGAGTTCATTGTTTGATGAAGCAAAAGCTTCACCATCTACTTGTTCAAATACCTTTTCGTCAATTGGATTACCTTTATCTAAGAGTCGAATGAGTTCTTTTTTGGTTAGATTTTTCATTGAAACCCTCACTTTACATTCAATTTATTTAGCACTGATTAGAACAGTGAGGACTTTAGTAGGATTGCTTATGGAAAAAACATGCCCCCACTACATAATAAAGTGGGTTAT
Organism: Paenibacillus sp. NRS-1781; assembly: GCF_050467745.1. NCBI lineage: Bacteria > Bacillati > Bacillota > Bacilli > Caryophanales > Paenibacillaceae > Paenibacillus > Paenibacillus sp. NRS-1781. Next base: position 232 of record NZ_JBITPI010000056.1, on the reverse strand, counting down.
TTGTGTTTGTCAATATTTGTTGATTTTTGCGAGTGGGAACCTGGTCTTCTCCCATCAGACATGCAATTCGAGCAAATCAAATGTAATTCCCAGTGAGGAATTGATTACTCTACTAGAGGAAAGGAATCAGCGGTTGCTTGAAGCGTTGCTGAAACTTGGACAGAAGGATAAAGCATGTATCCGAGTTGGAAATGGCGTTTGATAACGGACTGGTCAGAAAGTTTTGGATTTC
>NZ_JBITPI010000055.1:0-55786 GCF_050467745.1 Paenibacillus sp. NRS-1781 | reverse complement strand
ACGCTGCCTTCCGCAAGATTCGTCGCTTGCACCGAGCGCGCCGCCAGCTTTTCCGAGGTGATGCTTTCCGCTTGGAGCGCACGACCGGATACGCTATCCGGGGCCAGATGTCTCGTAAGCACCGAGGAAGCCTGTAAATGAACCGAGGTGACCGCTCCCGCTGCCAGATGTGTCGAATCCACGGCCGCCACAGCCAGGTGGCTGCTTTGTACGGCTTCATCTGTAATGTGCCCGGACTGCACTGCATGGGCAGATAGCTTGGTGGAGGTTACACTTTCCTCCGCCAGTTTGTCAGACGTAACAGACTCACTTTGCAAAGTATCGGTCGATATCGCCTGTGATGCGATATGCTCGCACTGAATGGTTCCGATGTGCAAATGGTGCGACTGGATGGACTCCGGTGCGATATGCACGGACTTCACCGCTCCCTCTGCCAGCGCTCTGTCCTGTACCGCTCCAACTGCCAGATGCCGGGGGTGTACGGCCTGCGCAGACAGATGCGGAGGACCGACGCTGCCTTCTGCGAGGTTCATTCCTTGTACCGAGCGCGCCGCCAGCTTTTCCGAGGTGATGCTTTCCGCTTGGAGCGCACGACCGGATACGCTATCCGGGGCCAGATGTCTCGTAAGCACCGAGGAAGCCTGTAAATGAACCGAGGTGACCGCTCCCGCTGCCAGATGTGTCGAATCCACGGCCGCCACAGCCAGATGGTTGCTTTGGACCGCCTCGTTTGAAATGTGCCCATACTGCACTGCATGGGCAGACAGCTTGGTAGAAGTTACGCTCTCTTCCGCCAATTTGACAGAGGTAACCACTTCATCCTGTAAGGCCGAGGTCCCCACGGCCTGGAATGCGATATGCTCGCCCTGAATGACTCCGTTTTGCAAATGCTCCGATTGGATGGATTCCAGTGCAATATGCTCGGACTTCACCGCGTTCTGAGCCAGTGCAGTTTCCTGTACCGCTCCGGCTGCCAAATGCTGGGTGTGTACCGCTTGCGCAGCCAAATGTGCAGGACCGACGCTGCTTTCCGCCAGGTTGGGCGCTTGCACGGACCGAGCCGCCAGCTTCTCCGAGGTGACGCTTTCCGCCTGAAGTATATGACCGGATACGCTATCCGGGGCGAGATGCTTGGTCAGGACCGATGCAGATTGCAAATGGTTGGAGGTGACGGATTCAGGAGCGAGATGATTCGTTTCCACCGCTTCAACAGCCAGATGATTGCTCTGTACAGCTTTATCCGTGATATGCCACGGCTGCACGGAACGTGCGGACAGCTTGGAGGAAGTTACGCTGCCCTCTGCCAATTTAGGAGCTGTAATCGCCAGATCATTAATTTTATCCGTAGCTACGCTCTCTGGCGACAGTTTCAGCGAGGTTACCGCATGATCCTGCAAATGATGGGAGTACACCGCTCCACTCGCCAAATGCCCTGTTTGAACAGCACCTTCACCCAATATGTCTGCGGTAACAGACTGCCCTTGCAAGGCCGAGGTTCCCACACTTCCGTTCCCGATATGTTCACTCAGCACAGAACCCACGGCCAAATGCGCCGAACGAACGGACTCAGTCTGTAATGCCTTACCACCCACACTTTTGTCCGCCAGATGGTTTTCACGAATAGCCCCGGACGCAATGTGTACATCTGCAATTTCTTGAGGCGCAATTTTATTTCTGGTTACCGCCCCTGCGGCAATTTTGCTTTCCGTAATCGCTTCGTCAGCAATTTTGTCAGGCTTAATAGCGTTCGAAGCAATGTGATTTTCCTTGACCGCCTGATTCGCCACATGGTGATCCAGAACTGCGCCCTTCCCTAATTTCTCGCTCGTGACAGCCCCAGACTGTAAATGATGCTCCGTAACTGCACCCGTTACAATATGATTTTCCCGAATAATTTCCGACTGAAGATGTAATGAAGAGACCGCCTCTGGAGCAAGCTGAGGGCCTTGTATAGCCGCTGTGGCAATATGTCTGGTAAGTACCGCCTCATCGGCGATTTTGTGCGGTAAAATGCTTTGATCCGATATTTTGGATGAAGTCACGGATTGATCGACAATTTGCAGCGAGCCTACAGATTGATCCGCCAACTTGTTGGACTGGATACTCCGGTCTGCCAAATGACGAGCTGTCACTTGACCCGTTCCAAGCTGCTCTTCCCCAATGGAGCCGGGACTCAGATGCTTTCTTTCAATCACTCCAGCCTGAATATGCGCACTGGTGACGGCCTCATACTCCAGATGACGCCCACTGACAACTCCTTCTTCCAGTTGTTCCTTGCCCACAATTCCGTCGGAAAGCTGCTTGCGATTAATCGAACCGGGTGCCAGATGCCGGGCAATGATGGCATGCTCCGTTAAATGTGCACTTTCAATGCTGCCAGCCTGAATTTTAGAGCCATCCACAGCCCCATCTCGCAGTTTGGAGGTGGTCACAGACTGATCCCCAAGCTTGGAGCTGTCGACGGCCTCATTGGCCAAATTGTTAGATTGGATTGTGCCGCTGCGAATTTTATCAGAGGTGATCGCCTGATCCTGAAGCATTTCTGAAGACACAATCCATTGCTTAAAGTGTCGGCTTTCAATCGAGCCATTCGCGATATGATCGCTGCTGATAATCTTATCGGCCAGCTTTTCCGGGGTGATGCTGCCATCACGAAGCTTCTCACCGCCAATGGAACGATCCTGCAACTTGCTGCCTGCCACCGATGCGTCCGACAGATGCTCCACCGTAATGGAATCCGGGGCAATTTTCGAAGATGTTACTGCACCGTCAGCTATTTTAATGGTATGAACAGCATAATCCGCCAGAGTTTCCGTTTGGACGCTCTCTTGCTTCAGCTTGCTGGAATCTATGGAGGCGGGAGCGATCTTCTCCCCGGTTACAGCCAGATCACTTAAATCGTCTGTATAGATGAAAGCATTGTTTACATGTGGCGCCTTTTTATTGTTCAATATTTCTTCGACGTCAATCGCCTCAAGCAATGGCTCTGACGGGGACTCAGACAGGGACTCAGACAGAAGCTCAGGCTCTTCGGGCACATCCATCAATACTTGAGTTTCCTCTGCTGCACCTGCATCCTTATTCTCCGTGTCGTCCCCGATTGGGTCTTCGTGCTCGGCAATGATCTGTAGCTCCGCCTCCTCAACCATTGGGGGAGGCGGAGAAGCAACCTGATGAAGTCTTGCTTCTGTCTCCCACTCCGCAGGCTGTGGCTTTAAGCGCTGTATCATACTTAATTCATTCATATCCGGGTCAATTACACGATAGAGCGGCTTTTTGCTTCTGGTGGTTTTTCGGCTCTTGTTCTTCAAGCAGCTCTCTCCCTTCTCATATTTATCGTTACGGCATCATATGCAGACTCTTAGGCACTTGCCACCCTGCAAACGGGATTCACTATTGCCCAGATAAGGGTCTATAAAATCCACGTTTGAAAAAATATTATTAAAAGTTAAAATAGTAAGGGTGAAGATTGCTACAAGAAGAGAGGAATTACAATAATATGATGATCAAACCAAGAACACGCGGCTTTATCTGCACCACTGCTCATCCGGTGGGGTGTGCCCAACATGTTCAGGAGCAAATTAACTATGTGCAAGCCCGTCCTGCTATCGAGGGACCTCGCAATGTGCTTGTGATCGGGGCATCTGCCGGATATGGCCTGGCTTCCCGCATCACGGCTGCATTCGGAGCGCGGGCCAATACCATCGGCGTATATCGTCCCAGTAATGCTACAGCTACACGGACAGCATCGGCAGGCTGGTACAATTCCGCTGCATTTGAAAAGGCTGCTCAGGAAGCAGGGCTTAAATCCTTTAGCGTGACAGGGGATGCCTTCTCGGATGAAATCAAAGCCAAAACAGTGGAAGTCATTCGCGAAGAGCTGGGGCAAGTCGATTTGGTCATTTACAGCATCGCTTCCGGTCGTCGCACGAATCCCCGTACAGGTGAAACGTTTAATTCCGTGCTCAAACCTATCGGCAAGCCGTACACCAATAAAACAGTCAACTTCCACACTGGCGAAGTGAGCAGCGTTACACTGGAACCTGCAACAGAAGAAGAAGTACAGGCGACTGTAGAGGTTATGGGCGGCGAAGACTGGCAGTTGTGGATCGAAGCCCTGCGTGAGGGCGGTGTGCTGGCTGATTCTGCGACCACCTTCTCCTTTTCGTATATCGGCTCAGATATTACCCAAGCCGTCTATAGAGAAGGCTCGATCGGAAGTGCAAAGAATCATCTGGAAGCCACAGCACAACAGCTGAACGCTCAGTTGAGAGCCACAGGCGGACGCGCCTTCGTCGCAGTCACCAAAGGACTGGTCACTCAATCCAGCTCTGCTATACCAGTCGTACCTCTGTATATTTCCGCTTTGTACAAGGTAATGAAGGAAAAAGGATTACATGAAGGCTGCGTGGAGCAGAGCTACCGTCTGTTTTCCGAGCGTCTCTATGCTCCAGAAACTCCTGTGGATGAGGAAGGACCTATTCGCATTGATGATTGGGAGCTACGAGAAGATGTGCAGGCTGAGGTAGCGAAAATATGGGACGAGCTGACGACAGACAACATCTACGAGCTGTCTGATCTTGAAGGATATCGCCACGAATTTTTTAAGCTGTTTGGCTTTGAATTTGAGGGTGTGGATTACGAGGCTGACATTGACCCGATCGTGGATATCCCTGCCGTTCGCTAAGTCATTCTAGTACCGATATTGTTATTATGTTAGAAAAGCAAAAAGCTGTTCTCCGACAGATGAGTATTCATCTCTGCATGGAGGACAGCTTTTGTTTGAAGCAAACATTGCAATTTTAAAATTCATTTGATATTGTACAAGTAGGCATAGCAAAATCCCTCTTTCCAATAAGAGGGTAATCACAGTTGGACAAGTCCTACCTTGCCTGACCGTACTTATTTGCTTAGCCTATTACATCCCACTCAAAAGGAGATGAACAACATGGCAAAAGACGTTATGTGTGAAGTGAATTCATGTACACACTGGGCTCAAGAAAATAAATGTAGCGCAAGCTCCATTTATATCGTAAGCAACAGACCTACAGACACTCACAAGTCCGAAGAAACGGACTGCAAAACCTTTGAAGCAAAATAAGGTTGGTTATTTCTGTAAAGCATTGGTTTACCCTAAAGGAGCCCCTAGCCGGGTTCCTTTTTCTTTTTACATTTTAGCAAGAATGAGAATTATTATCAAGTCCTTTTTTAACAACTGAGGATAAAATAATAACACGGAGGACAAAAAAAGAAGCGTCGCTCTGAACGATTCGCTTCTTGTGCTTGATTTTTTGTAATTGTTCCTGCTTGGTTGGCTTCATTCGCACATGCTGTGATATCTCGCCATAATGACCATTGGTTTTGCGGCTCTGTGCAGAGCAGTAGTTTCCGGCGCGCTTCGCCTTGCTTAGCGCTTTTTGTGTTTGAGTACGTGCCATATGACTTTCACTCTCCTTGATTGGACTCCATTCATCATAGCATCTGGAATCCCCATCGTGAAGAGTACAAGTGTATGAGCTCACTGATTTCATTAAATGTCGGAAAAAGGATTGGACTCGCCACTTGCGGCTGCCAAAACAACAACGACGATTATAAAAATGATGATCAGCGCATAGATCAGCGTCCCGATAATGCTGCATACCAATCCGGCAATAGCCATACCCCTGCCCTGTTCGCCATGACGGTTAATTTCCTTCAGGGAAAGACTGGACAAAATAATACCGATGATGCCGATAATGAACCCCAGATAGGGAATGACGACAGCTAGAATACCGAGCACCATGGAAGCAACAGCTTTACTGTTTGTAGGCGGAAGCTGTGGGGGCGGATTAAATGGGGCGTTATAACCATTCGTCTCCTGAAAAGGATCGGACGATTGGGGGTCTTTGTATAAATTACTCATTTGTCTGATTCAACTCCAATATGTAAAATAACAATATATACGTTCTAGGGTACCACAATCTTACAAATCAGGACAGTACTTATTTTTTAAAAAAATATTTATCTTTTAAGCCGTATGCAGCTATTCATTAAAATTCACAATACGTTTTACCGCAAAACAGTCGCTTTGCAGAGCGGACTGAAACATTCCACCCATTCGGATCGTCTATAGAGTAAATTTCAGAAAGGGGATTTGTTCTATTATGCGGAAGAATGGAATCTTGTTTTTGATTATCGTGCTGATGTTGATAACAGCTTGTAGCTCTAACGCTGAAAAAATAGTTATTTCTCAAAGTGGGCAGGGGCAGGATAAAATAATACTCTACAAACTACAAAAGGACGCCACACTGCAACAACAAACAAAAAAAGATGTAATTGCTACATTTAATGATACTTCGGACACTATGATATTGATCAATGCAATGAAGGAATCTGAAAAGATATCAGGAATAGTTAATACGGATTCTCCAAATTACGAAGCTACATTCCAAAAAGATGGAACAAAAGATTCTTATTATTTATGGATTAACAATAACGATCCAACCAGCAATGCTATGTATGTGAATAAGGACGATACTCATACTACGTACAAGATATCAGTCAACTCCACAAATTCGATAAAAAAATTACTTAAGGGAATTAAAGATTAACTAAAAAGGTCTGTTCTTTGGGTTTAAATAAAGAACAGACCTTTTTTGGATTTTATTTTAAAACATATTTTTCCAATACTGATTTTCGGAATTGTTCTTTGGAGTCTTGTTTATCCACCGATGAGCTAGGAGATTGAGATGAGGGTTCAATAGTAAACTTTCCGAGATCCATATTGATTACGCTATACTGTCCTTGTGTATTTTTCTTGAGAAAAATAATACTTTTTTCATTTTGCTTTAATTCAGTATAATCCTCATAGGCTATTTTTTTCTTGCCTTCGGCATCATCAATATAAGAAATCGGCTCCACGATAGACAATGGCTCTTCTACGTTTAATGCTGCCCCTTCGGGTGATTTAATCACTTTCTCAATTTTTATATTCGTAAGTGTATAAAGGTCTTGTATCGTACCATCATCAAAGCTTGTAACGATATGTTGTCGATCATCAAACTCCTGCAAAGGACTCCCTATCACAATAAGCTCTGCATTGGAGTCCAATTCGCTTACAGTTTTATAATCAATATAAGAAGCTTCTAACGAAATTTTGGGAGTATTTAATTCTGAAAATTGTGGAGAAGCATTGGTGGATGTAAAAAAAAGACTCCCTGAAGCAATCAGTCCCCCTACTGCTAATACAGAAATACCCAACTTTATTTTTTTATTAAAAGTCATAATAGTGCCCCTTCCTTAAATTAGTTATTATGCTAATTAGTTTCCCCACTTAGCAATTAAGGATTGCTTGTCATATGCTTGAACACCGATCGACTGAATACCTTGTTTCATAACAGAGCTGCTAGAAGTGGATGGATGCGCTTGAGATAACGTATGGCCAATCTCATGGGTTGCGTTGGAGGTTTTTTGTGCGGAATTCATACCGGAGGCCTGCATCTGGTTATGATAAATCACCACCGTGGCATATGCCCAGCTATCACTTACACCTCCTACACCACCAGATGTTTTATACGGTGTTGTCAATCCCAATAAACCAGATGTAGCTGTAGAACCGACATAATATCTGTCTGGAGTCCCACTTGTCGATGTCGTTTTACCAATGTTTACTGATCCAGATGCAGCGTTCCAATCAGAACGTGCGGTATCATAGGCACTGGTATAGCCATTCGTAGAAACAGAGGAATCATAATATGCATTAAAATTGGCTGAGCTTCTCCCTCCAGTAAAGCTAGTTGCAAAAGAAGTGGAACTAATAGAAATCACGGCAATAGATAATATTCCGACCATGGAAAAAAGTTTTTTCTTGGAAGCTAATAGTTTTTTCAAGGTTAGCACCCCTTTTAGGAAATTTGGAAATCTTACTATCATTCCTGACGTAACAGAAAACCACTACATCATCGGCAGCACTTGCTACACTACTAATATACAGTCTATCTTTACAGCAATCTACCATTTAAACAAAATTTTTCATTATTCGACATCAAATTGATTCTTTATTCCTACTTGAAATTCATCAAAATACTGAAATAGGAATACGATAGAGACACCCGAAAAGAATTGAAGAAGAATTTCGTGACCAGAAGTGTGATCAAGCAATCTAGAAATAGTGAATTGTAAGAAAAATACATGAATACATAAGCACATTTCGAGGTGATCGGGCATACAGTATTTTACCTATTACTGATAAAATGCGCTCCATGAGAGCATCCTGCCAAGGAGGTCGGAGCTATGGTATATCGTGCAACATCCCACAGAAGGTGTTCGCCTCACAAACGCTTAAATGCTGACATGCTCAGGAAAATATCCGCTGCCATGCTGCCATTTTACAAAGCTATTGCCACCCGCCGTACTTTTGCAGTCCAATGGTCACGTGCTGTGGTGCATGGCAATTTGGATCGGATGAAGGCCCTGCTCTGCTCGGTAGCGCCATTTGCCGCCAAGCAAGGACTGGGCACGAACGGCATCGGCTATTTTATCTCCTTTTTGGCCCAGCCACCGAAGCTGTATTATACAAACGGAACGACGATTCCACCCGGTACGGTGCAGTTTACATTTGAGCCGAGGGTTCACCGCGCCATCGCCAGAGACGTTTTTCCGCTGTATCTCGAATTGGCACGCAATTCATGCTTTGCTTCTGCTTTAGCCAAAGCCATCAACCGGAAAGACCAGCGTTCGGTTGCTCTGATGATCCGCAGCTTGATTCCATCCACTGCACTGAAATCCGTACAAATCGAGGATCATGGCTTTGCGTTGCTTTTTAAGTATCCTTACAGTAAATATCCATACCGAAATCTGCTCATTCAGGAGTTTTCTTAAAAAGGTCACTACAGTCGTTACAGATGTTTTTGCTTGAGCTGATCAATCAGCTCTTTCCCCAACTGTATAGCCATGTCCGTCAACATTCGGATTTCTTCCTTCGTTACATGATCCATATGCGCCCCGCAGCAAATTGCAAAGTTACCCGCAAACTCTTTTCGTAATCGAACGGCAATTTCTTCGGTAATATAAAATTCCTTGTGGGCTTGCAATTGAACGGTTTGGATCGGCTCCAGTCTGGCTCCTGCTGTAATCGTTCCCAGATGGGGCTGATCGCCGCCGGAAATAAGTACGACTATGTCCTCTCCCATAAAATAGGCATCCAGCACAAGGCGGATACGCCCGCTTTCCTTTTGCAAATGAATCATATGATTCTCTCCTGTCTAAAAAATAACATGTGAATAGATTCACTTTATGTGTTTCTATTCATTCTATCGCTTCCAAAACTGTTCCACAATTCAAAAAGACCCACAGCAGACCTCCGTAAATGGTGGCTTGCTGTGGGTCTTCTGTTGTTATTTTAAAAGGAACCTTCCGTGCATCTTATTAACGGATCGTGATGGTATGCGCAGCTTTACCGCTTGCGCCATTATTATCCGTCACCGTCAATTCCACGGTATACGTTCCGGCTGTGGTAAATTTATGCTTTACCTTGGAACCGGACGCTGTATCGCCATCGCCGAAGTTCCAGCTATAGCTGACGATTTCACCGTCTACATCACGTGAGGCTTTTCCGTTAAACGGAACGTTCTTGTTCTTCTTGGCTGAATCATTCGCCTGAATGATTGCAACTGGTTTCTCATTAGAGGTCGGCGGATTCGGATCAGGGTCCTGCCCTCCACCCTTCGTTACATACAATCTTCCGGGTGCTTCCGTCTCCACTTTATTTCCTGCTGCATCCTTTACCCGGATCACGATGACTCCACCCTCCAGGCTCAGAGAAGAGGAAGTGAAGTAAGTTCCTTCATAATGACCTGACGAGGTTTCGTTTAACGGAATTTCGTTTCGGGCCAAGCTGGTCAGATTGAAGGGCAATTCCACGCGGAAGGATGCCTCCAATCCAGACGCACTATCGAAGGATACCTGCACCGGTTGCCCTGGAGTGATACGCACATCCTTAGCAGGATTAATGTTTTCCAGCTTCGGCAAGGCTGTATCGACATACACCGAACGGGTAACCGTCGTTACGTTCTCCGCAAGATCTTTTGCAGTCACCGTAATCTGATTTTCCCCTTCATTGATAAGCAAGCGCTTGTTAAAGCTGCCGTCGCTTCCAAATTCGGCTGGCTCCCCGTTAATCGTCAAGTCGGTGAGGAACTCGTCGTACACCGTACCTGTTACACTGACGACGCCCGCATTTGTCCGGGCTCCTTCATCTGGCGAAGTCAAGATCAGTCCCGGTTTAGTCTGGTCAAGTATAACGACCACAGGCTCGGAACGATCTGTTACTTTGCCGTATACCGCCGCCTGAACACTCAGTGGATTGGAACCCGGCTGAAGATCGACTGCCAGACTGAACTGGCGATCCTTCACCTTGGTTGTGCCCGCCAGTTCATTACCGTTAAAGAGCTGGATGTCCGCCCCGTCTGCCGGGGAAGTACCTGTAACGGTAATTGTCTCTTCCTTCGTATACGTTGCCTTGGTCGGTGTTGTAATCGTTGGGGCATTAACCGGATATCTGACCATCGCCCGGATCATGTAATTGCCCTCAGTCTCCGGTGATTGACTCCATGCGCCGCTTACACCTTGCCAGCTACGAAGCGCATTCGGTCCACTCTCGTCTGTAGCAAGACCCGGGGACTGCGTGCCTGCGCTAGGCTGCGTATAGACGATATAGAAGTCGCCTTGAACCGTAACGGGTTCAGGGAATTGTACCGTCGTCCACTGTGTCTCATCCCTAACGGCTGTACCGTCAAATGGACCAGCCAGCAGACGTCCCGGTGCGCCTGTCGCACCAGATGCATCATAGACGGAGTATTGGAACGCCGTTCCTCCCGGATTCGGGAAGGCAGAGTTCCAGAACAGAAGCGACGCTCCTGTCACTTGAGCCACCTCTGATTCAGGTGTCATTCTGACTGCCCAGGAGTTGCCTGCCGCGTTAAAGGCTCTGGCATTTTCTCCAGTACCGTCATCATAAGCGATGCCCCCCTGGAAGCCGATAAATGGCTTCAATGCGACATTCGCTTCCACACTGCCGTTCGGAGGTGCTGTGACCGTGACACTGTCGCTGTAATAATTTTCTGCTGCAATGGATAATGTATATGTCCCTTCCAGCACATCCAGCGTAAATTCTCCAGCCTCATTGGTTTCTATCGTAGCAATGCGTGCATCCTCCAGCACCAGTACTTTCGCTTTTCGGATCGGTTCACCGGATTGCTTATCGGTAATGACTCCGTGAATCGTACCATGAGGTACCGCTTGGAGACTAAAGTTCGCTCTGATGACTTTATTATTCTCAATCGTGACCTGCTTCGTTTGCGGCTCATAGCCATAGGCTTCAGCCTTCAGCGTATAATCGCCAGCTACGTGAATGAAGCTGTATTTACCTGTGGTCGGATCGGTTTTCACCGAACGTCCGGTTTCCAGTACGGTAACTATGGCGCTGGCAGGAAGACTTTCGAGACCGACACGTCCACTGTCCACTGTGGCTTCCGTCGGCTTTACTTTTTCTTGGAATTCACTCTTTTCGGTGCTTGTAATTTTGTACAGCGGGAATTGTTCTTCCGCTTTTTCCAGTTTGATATTCGACTCAGGTACTACATCCTTGGTCACTGTCGAGGCCGGAATGCCCAGCACACGGAAATCGTCAATGTACCAACCGTTTTTGTTCACACTGTTATCCGATTTCAAGCGGAAGCGAATTTGAATCTCATTGCCGGTATAGCTATCCAGATTGTAGTAAACTGGAGTCCATTTTTTCCCATTGGTGTTATGAGAGAATTTGCCTAGCTCGGCCCAGGTGTCGCCATTATTTTTGGACACTTCCACATAACCGAAGTCATAGCCGGACTCAATTTCAAACCAGTGGTTGAAGGTCAGTGTTGCGTTCCGCACACCATTCAAATTTATTTTTGGAGAAACCAGCGAAAAGTCAGCTCCGCTCTCATAGTTACTATCGAGATCGGTTGCCCATACGTTTGGTCTCGATACTGCACTTTCTGGTCCCACTTCTGTGGGGATGCCACGTTCCCATTCATCCTTGGTACCAGAATGAGTCCAGCCATTATCCGAGTTGCCATCAAACGAATCGCTATACAGCGTATCCGGCACATCTACTCTCAGTGAAGCCTCATTCGACTTGGCTCCCTCGTTACCACTGTAATCCTCGGCCGCCACTGCATAATGATAGGTCGAGCCGCTGACCGTGATCGTATCGGTGAAGGTCAGTCCAGAGGTTGTACCCAACGAAGTGTAATTGCTGCCCGATTGGGTGGAGCGATACACCTTATACTGCTTCACGTCTTCATCGGATGAAGCATTCCAGGCCAGCGAGACGTTGCCAACTGTATCCGCTTCGGCAGTCAGATGACTTGGCGCGGCAGGTGCAACGGTATCCGGCTCCTGAAGCGACAGATCGTCGATATACCAGCCATCTTTTACAACTGTATTATCACTTGTAAAGTTGAACAGAAGGTATACCTTCTGACCTGCAAATGCTCGCAGATCGAGATATTGTGTTTTCCAGCCGTTGCTGGTGCCTGTAAATGATAATACCTGCTCAAATGCATTCTGATTGTTGGTGGTGGCTACATACACCTTGCCGAAATCAGAATTGTTTTCGATATCGTACCAATGCTTGAAGCTGAGCAACGCCCCTTTGGGGCTATTGGTCAGATCAATCGGAGGAGCGAGGAAATAGCTGTTAGAGTTGGGCGCATATTTGCCTTCGAGATTGGTCGCGAGGACCTTCGTTCCCGAATATGCACTTCCGGGGCCGCTTACCGGGGTTCCCCATTTCCAGACACTACCTTGTCCACCAACATTGATACCGGCAATATCCTTTTCAAAATCCTGTGTGTAGCCAGGTTTGACGCCTTTGGAGACATTAACCTTGTACACTTCGGTTTCAAAACCGTTATTGCCGTAATCATTCACTCGAATATAGTATTCCAGACCGGCGCTATCCACCAGGAAAGTCGGGATGGACGCTTGGTATGTACCGTCTTTGCTGTCGCCGGAGGTCCGTTCCAACGGAATATATACATAGTTTGACGTACCCGCTGTTTTGGCAAAGGCCTCAACTGCTGTCACCCCGACATTATCCGTTACATGAGCAGTCAGAGGTATGTCAATGCCCTCGAATGCCGCAGCAGACGGTGTATGCTCCAGAACAGGCGCTTCCAGATCCTCTCCACCTGTTACAACTTTACCGGATACGGAGCCCAAGCCCTGAACGACAGAGCCGACTGCATCCAGTGCATTAATAACACCATGTCCGTAGCCATTGTTCGGAGAGGTCGGATATGTGCTATCCGTGCGTGGTGTAGCTGTATTTTCCAGAATCTCTTCCAGCTGATCCACGGTAAGCGAATGATTCGCTTGCAGCAACAGAGCCGCAAGTCCCGCTACATGAGGGCCTGCCATGGAAGTTCCGTTATATCCGCCTTTATAAGCACCGCCAGCAACGGATGATCGAATATTTACACCCGGTGCAGAAACTTCGGGCTTCACTTCACCGTATGGCGACGGTCCCAGCAGTGAAAAGTTGGCCAGCTTGTCATTAAGATCGGTTGCTCCAGTGGCAAAGGATTCCGGATAGTTAGCCGGATTCGCTACCGATCCAGGGCCACCCGGATTGGAAAGTGAGGTGTTACCTGCGGAGAATTCAGGGAATATCTGTGCATCCCGCCATGCTTGAACCACAGGTCGGAACCATTCATCGAGGCCGGGTCCGCCGCCCCACGAATTGTTCACCACGTCCGGTGCAAGCTCGGGATGAAGATTGCCCTGGGCATCCCTTGGCGCAAGCAGCCATTGACCGCCATCGAGGATAATTGCATCCGTCGTTTCCGGATTAAAAATCCGAACCGCAATCCACTTCGCGCCAGGCGCAACGCCGACCCGATTCGTTCCATTTTCCTCGGAGCCGACCATCGTTCCCATCGTATGCGTACCATGGGAACTGTCTTCCTGATCGACTGGAAGCGTCGCATGACTATGCGGATCGTACCAGCTCAGCTCGGGATTCACGACATTGCCTGCCGCGTCCAAACCGCGCCATTTGCGATGCAGGGCCGGATGAGTATAGTCTACACCTGTATCGAGATTGGCCACGACGATTCCGGTTCCGTCGATTCCTTGTTCCCATACTTGGGGTGCATTAATATGTGATATATTCCATTCCACGGTAGATGGGTCTACAGCGTTCTTACCTGCATTGCCGGGCTTCGCCGATGTTTTACTATCGTCCTTTTCCAGCTCTAACGCTTTCTCTGCCGTTGCAGGTTTTGCCGTGTCTGCTGTCGCTGTTTCAGCAGTTTTGGCGGCTGTCCCCTCTGCCTGCTTGTCAACTGTCACCTTTTGCAGATAACGTGTTTCATTCGGCAAAATTTTGTCTACCTCAGGCAGCTGCGAAATATGGTCCAGCACCTCCTTGGTGCTTGTGACTGCCAGGGCATTGACAATAAAGTAGCTTTTATATTCCTTCACTCCGCCGCTCTCTGATTGTTTATCCAAATAATTTTCAAGCCCGTATTGGGTTCTTGAAGCAGTTTCACGCAGAGAGCTGATCACATGGCTGCGGACAGCCATTTTGGCGGCAGAGGGTGTTATTTTCTCAAGTGAAGCCTTTTGGAGAGCATTTTTGGAAACCTTGTTCGTGTCTACCTGCTCTTTTAATTTGACCAGATAGGTTACATAGTTGTTCTCCTCAAACTGTTTGGTCAGTTTTGGGGATACCTTTGCAGTCGTTACCTTGTGCGCAGCTGATTTCAACTCCAGCTTGGAGCCGTCCGGTGTGTTATTCGCCAAAGCGGGTTGAACAAAAGAAAAGGCCATAAGCAAAGATAGTCCGATAGATAGTGGTTTCTTAAATCGTTTAGGTTTAATCAATTACTTCTCCACTCCTTTTACTAGGTTTAATATTTCTGGTATAACCTGTACGAGAGTAAGACCTCATGCCTTCTTGCCTTGCACATCAAATCTACGGGCTGTACAACATGATAGGGTTGGCAACCACCTCCTTCATAGAATATAGAGGTCAGCATTTTGCATCACTTGATCCCCAACGCTCGAAAGTACAATTTGAAATCGCTCTTGGGATTGTTGCAAAGGTGCGTTTATTTCATAGGTGGATGTATTTCATAGATGAGTTTGTGAATCAAAGATAGCGTGCGATGAAATTCAGCAGATACCAAGGAGAACAAGCAGGAGAATGTCGAAGAGAGAACATGTTATAACACGACATGTTATATCGTTACATTTTATATTAAAAAATGATATAAAAACATATATTATGGATAGTATAAAGTTATCAAATCAGATATACAAGTGATTTTTTTTGCAATTCCCTTGAAATTTATAATTTTTGTATTTTCTATGTACGAAAACCCTTTGTAGCGGCTGCGTTAATGTTGCATTACACGGTTAGCAGGTGTATGCAAATCTCTGGACGAGCCGCTTCAAGGGATTTCCGAAGTTTTTCTAAATCACGATCAGACCATTCTAGTTAAGTACCGAATTGACCGCAGCCAACGCGTCGATCAGGCCATATCCATAGCCGTTATTCGGTGAAGTTTTATATTGGCTGTCTGTCAGCGGCGTCGCTGTTTTCGAAATAACATCCTCCAGTTGATCCACTGTCAAGGATGGTTTGGCCTGGAGCAGCAATGCCGCTAATCCGGCTGTATGCGGGCCTGCCATGGATGTACCGTTCCAGCCCCCCTCATATACTCCACCAGGAACAGAGGAACGGATGTTTACGCCAGGAGCTGTTATTTCAGGCTTCACTTCGCCATATGGAGAAGGACCACGCAAAGAGAAGCTCGCCAGCTTGTTGTTGACATCAGTCGCTCCAGTGGCATAGGCTTCCGGCAGATTCGCCGGATTGGCTACAGACCCAGGACCGCCCGGATTTGACAGAGTCGTGTTGCCTGCGGAGAACTCAGGGAAAATCTGTGCCGCTCTCCACGCTTTGGTGACAGGACGATACCATTCATCCTGCCCAGCTCCGCCACCCCATGAGTTATTTACCACATCCGGTGCAAGCTCAGGATGCTTCTTGCCATTTTTGTCTACTGGAGCCAGCAGCCATTGACCTCCGTCCAGCAGAATGGAATCTGTCGTGTTCGGATTGAACACTCGAACTGCAATCCATCGGGCACCAGGAGCAACCCCAATTTCATTCGTACCGTTACTATCCGAGCCAACGCTCGTCCCCATCGTATGTGTACCATGTCCATTTGCATCTGTTGGCAGTGATGCTCCGTTAACCGCATCATACCAGCTCAGCTCTGGGTTCACGACTTGACCGGAAGCATTCAAGCCGCGCCATTTTCTTTTCAGCGCCGGGTGAGTGTACTCTACGCCTGTATCGAGATTGGCAACGACAACCCCTTTGCCGTCAATGCCTTTGGCCCAAACCTGTGGTGCTTTGATTTTGGAAATATTCCATTCGGCTTTGCTCGGCGTTACAGCATCCTTATATACGGATTCCTCCACGGATTTTTGTGCATTCTCTTCCGTTACAGCCGTGTCTACAGCAGCTTGTTCGGCTGTCGCTTCCTCGACTGCTGTCTGGGCATCCTTATCTATTTCAACCTTTTGCAGCTCCCGTGTTTCATCCGGTAAAATTTTGTCTACCTCAGGAAGTGTGGCGAGATTATCCAATACCTCCTTGGTACTCGTTACCGCAAGTGCGTTCACAATAAAATAGCTCTTGTACTTTTTGACGCCTCCGTTATTGACTTCCTTTTTTAAGTACTCTTCCACAGGCTGTTGAGATTTTTCAGCAGTATCTATGAGAGAGTTCACAACCGTTGTACGTACAGAAAGCTTAGCGGCAGCGGGGGATATCTGGTCTGCGGAAGCCTTTTGAAAAGCATGCTTGGCAACCGACTCTGTATCTACCTGATCTTTTAATTTGACCAGATAGGTGACGTACTCGTTGTCACTGAATTGCTGGTTCAGCTTGGCTGAAACCTTGGCGGAAATAGTCGAAGCCCCTGCCACGGTGGTTGTGCTCGCATCTCCGTACACTGGAGAAATCAGAGAAAAAGCAAGAATAGCTGTAAAACTAGCCGATAACGTCTTTTTGATATTTTTCGACTTAATCAATACTTATCATCTCCATTTACTTGGTTTTGTGGTTCTTAAGAACAACCTGCCGACAGCCGTGTGAAAAGCTCACGAAATAGACTCTGGTCATCACCTCCTTCAAAAAATATAGATTCTAGCATGGAATCCATAGGTCATGATTCTGTGGTGAACAACCAAGGGTGCAGGACCAAGAGAAACAGTGTTCTGTTGGGACAAAGGCATCGCTGGCGCTTGTACAGCACCATGCTACCTACTATGTCCGTCCCCAAGTAAATTTTCAAAATTCAGCTTATATGGCTTTGGAAAAAGTAAGAGTAAACGTGAAGAAAAAAAGTAGGGTAGGGAGCCAGAAGTGATCGAGGAGTTTAAAACCTACGCATTAAAAACCAAATTAAAACAAAAGAATAATACAAATGGTATCTTTTGAATCTAGTATAATGTCATAAAAACAGATATACAAGCATTTTTTTTGAATTTTTTCCCTTTTTCTTCGAAAAACAAAAAACCTCTTCCGTTTTTACGAGCAGGTGCTATTCTTGATAGTGCCCTGCTAATCGTAAAAATAAAAGAGATTTTTCGGCAGTCGTTCTGCACTCCAATAGAAGAGTTCAGAGAGAGCTATCTGCCGCTATTTACAGGTATGGGAACCGGAACCGCTCCATCCGAAATGGATGGTTTTGATAGTGCTTGCGATCTGCCGCACAGAGCAGCGCATTCCCGAAAAGCCATCTGCCTGCACCCGCGACATGTATCCCGATCCACCAGTGCTATGGCTGCTGTGAGGGCTTCTCCTGTATGCTCGAAAAAATGCTCGTGTCCGATCATGTCGTAGCATCCGGTTTTGTGAAGTAATGTCTGCGGCTGCGGCTGGAGGCCGGAAACAAGTACCGTTCCACCGGATTTACGATATTTCTGAATCAATGCGGTAAAGTTAGACTCTCCTGTCATATCCATAAAGGGAACCTTACCCATACGCACCAATAAAATCCTTTGCTTATGACCAGCCTGACCTCCCATCCCCGAATTTTCCAATGCCGAAGCGGCACCAAAAAATAGAGGGCCTTCCACACTATAAATCGCTACCTGCGGGCAATCATGCTGCTCTGTAACCATATGGGCGCCGACTTTTTCATGCTTGACAGAAGGATCGGGTAACACCTTATCCACTGAAAGCGTACTGCTCATACGCTTGACGAACAGCACGACCGCCAAAATCAGACCTACTTCAACAGCCGTGGTCAGCGTCGTAAATACCGTCAGTAAAAAGGTGACAACCAGTACGATAGAGTCCGCTGTCCGCGTCTTGAGGATGTGTGCAAAATGTTTGCGCTCGCTCATATTCCAGGCGACCACCATCAACACCGGAGCCATACTCGCCAACGGAATATTGGATGCATACGGAGCAAAAACAACCAGAATGAGCAGCACAACCAAGCCGTGTACAATCCCCGACATGGGAGACACGGCACCACTGCGGATATTGGTGGCAGTGCGCGCAATTGCCCCCGTCGCTGGAATGCCGCCAAACAGCGGTGTAAGCAAGTTGGCAACACCCTGTCCGACCAGCTCACGATTGCTGTTATGCCGGGCTCCTGTCATGCCGTCAGCAACCACCGCCGAAAGCAGGGATTCGATAGCTCCCAGCATTGCAATGACAAGCGCGGGCGGCAGCAGCTTCACAATCAGATCCCAGGTCACGCTTGGAACATGCAGCTCAGGCAGAGATGCCGGAATTGCGCCGTATGCGGAGCCGATCGTTGCCACCTGACCCGGAAAAAACCAGGCTGCCACCAGCGTGGATAAGAGCAGGCCAACGAGTGAACCGGGTACCTTGGGCCATTTTTTAGGCACCAGAATAAGGGCGGCAAGACAGATGCCCGCCGTCAGAATACTGTACACATTCAGTGAAGGCAGGCGATGGATCAGCTCTGCCATAGAAGGCAGGAACGTTTCATGCCGCTCTACTCCGCGCAAGCCAAGAAAGTTAGCAATCTGACCGCTAAAAATCGTCACGGCAATGCCCGCCGTAAAGCCAATCGTTACTGGCTTGGGGATGAACTTAATTAACGCGCCTAGCCTCAGCACGCCCATTAAGATGAGCATAATTCCCGCCATAAAACCGGCTATAAGCAAATTCTCATAACCGTACTGCATGACAATAGCCAGCAAAATCGGAATAAACGCGCCCGTCGGTCCGCCAATCTGAAATTTGGACCCTCCCAACAGTGAAACCAAAACGCCTGCCACAATGGTTGTATACAGCCCGTATTCCGGCTTTACTCCTGATGCAATGGCAAACGCCATGCCGAGCGGAATGGCCACAATTGCCACGATACTTCCGGAAATCAGGTCCTTTCGCAAAGCTCCTGCGTTATATCCCTCGAACCTTCCCATCCACTTCATCCTCTGTAACCCTTCTTTTCTGTAGTAGCATTACTTCTCGTTCCGTATACCCTCCAGCAACGAGATCGCTTCGACCAGATGATTGTCAAAAATTTGCCGCGCCACCGCAAGCAGTTCCGTCAAAAGCGGGTCCCGTAACGAGTAAACGACCGTGGTGCCTTCCTTAATGCTGCTCACCAAATTTTTGGCGCGCAACACGGCCAACTGCTGCGATACGGCAGAGCCTTCGGAACCGAGCGCAGTCTGTAGCTCATTTACGTTCCGCTCCCCTTCACTCAACACCTCCAGAATGCGGATGCGCAGAGGGTGAGCCAATGCTTTGAAAAAGTCGGCCTTAAACTTCTGGAGATCGCCTTCCATGCTTGCTCCGTCCCCTCACAAAAATTGTTCTGTAAACCATCAACAATCTCTGAATATTTGAATATTTAGATAGTAACAAATTTGGGTCATTTGAACTATGATTTAACTCACACTTCACTATGATTAAAGTCACATCTTTCCATTCTTCCTCTGTTCAGGGTTGACAGCTTCCACAGGTTTCCATTAACATAGCAATTAACTTTAGGAAAAGGGGGCCGACAGACATGACTGAGCTTTACATGATGGTGACAGACAGGCAGCATGACAAAACCACATATTTGAATTTTCGTCTCATCGGCCCCGTTCGGGCGACATGATGGGTGACATCGCGTTGTCTGACAGCGTGATTAACCAGGCTTTTTTCTGTATTTAATGCTATTGGAAGAACAGGTTATTTTACGTATGAATGATGTATAGATCATGACGTGTAATGACACTTTCGGTGCAGGAAGCCGTAGACGACAAGTCTGCGGCTTTTTTTATTTTCTTTTTTAAAGCTTAATTTGTATGTAATTTAGATTTCAGGATTTTTGCAAAATCCTCATTGACATGAAGAAGGGAACTATCCAACCATATGAATATACAAAATACAACAGACTCATTCTTAGAAAAGGGACCTTATAGCCATCTGATGAAGCTTCCGGCTGGCGATTTGACCGTATATGCTTCTCAGCAGCTTTTCTCCTCGCTGGATTACAAGGTGTTCGAGATGGCTAATAACAATTTACAAATTCCCGGTATCCGCTATATGGGCTATACACCAGATGTACATGTAGGCATCGGAACCTGCATTGGTACGACTGCGGTATGGGGAATGGAGGACGGCTATGTGTCTCCCTCCATCGTCGGCAGCGATATCGGCTGCGGTATGCGCGTACACCTGACGAATTTGCACAAGGATGCCTTGAAGGAAATCAAGCTGCGCCGCAAGCTGGTCAAAACCATTGATAAATATTTGCCGATGGAAGCCCACCAGCGCGGACATTATTCAGATATCCGGCTGGAGCATATTGTACGCAAGGGCCTGCATGGGTTACCCAATAAATATATTCCGGACAGCTACACACCTAAAAAATCAACCTCACTCACCCATGTGGAGCACAGTAAATTCTCATTTGATGAAGAGGTACTTAATCTCGTCGAAGATCGCACGTGGCACCGGGCTCACCGACAGCTCGGCACGCTGGGTGGAGGCAATCATTTCGTTGAAATTCAGGCGATTGAGATTGCCGAGCACAACCGTGAAACAGCCGAAGCCTGGGGAATGTTCGACGGTCAGGTTGCCGTCATGGTCCACTCCGGTTCACGTGCCTGGGGTGGAGCGGTCAGTCAAGCCAGCTCGTCTGCCATTGCCAAAGCAATGGGTCGCCTTGGGCTTGGCACCTCTGATCCAAGGCTGGTATTTGCCCCTCTGGAGCATCCCGAAGCTGCGCATTACATCAATATGATGTACTCGGCGCTGAACTATGCGGTGGTGAACCGGCATTTGATCGCATATTCCGTACGTGAAGCCTTCCGTGATGTCTTTGGTACAAAGTGCGAGTTGCGCACCTTGTACGATCTGATGCACAATTATGGTTGGGAGGAGTCCCACCCGGATCACGGTAACGTGTTTGTGCATCGTAAAGGGGCTACCCGCGCTCTTCCAGCCGGACATTCCGACAATCCAAAACCTTACCGGGAAACTGGACATCCGGCCTTGATTCCCGGCTCTATGGGGACGTCCTCCTATATTATGGTCGGCCTGCCGGGCGGACAGGGTAACTTCCACTCCATTTGCCATGGAGCGGGCCGTATCCGTTCACGCTCCGCGACCAAACGGCTCGTAAGTGTGGACGAATTTGCCGGAGCACTTGGTGTAGGGACAGACGACGAGATTGTGGTCAATCAGTCATCGCTGGAAAGCATTCTCGACGAATCTCCCCAAGCCTACAAAAATGTAGATGATATTATTGAAAGTGTCACCGGGGCAGGACTCGCAGCCGTTGTAGCCAAATGCAAGCCGCTGGCCGCCCTGAAAGGAGCTAAATAATTGAGTATAGACACCCCAGCTATTTACAAATTTGATGAACGTACGGATGGGCGAATTACCGGCTATGCCGCTTATGCCCGTCTGATCGACGGCATCAGTGAAGCCCTATATAACCGTTATGGCGTAAAATATGAGCTGTATGCCAGCGACGATCCCAATATTGAGTATTGGGAGTTGCTGGAGGAGGACATTCGTTCAGGCAGCCCGGATCTGGAGCATGTGGCACGGGTCTTTGATCGCCTGGAGGAACGTACCATCCAATATGACGATGACGGGCCCACTCCAGAATACGGCGTGCACCTGTCGATGCGTAATAATGTATTCGCCTATCCCAAGTGGGGCATCGCGCTGGCGCGGGTTCCCTTTTTCCGTGAAAATGGCGTATATAATGAAGATTACGTATTTGCGACAGGCGATGAGGAGCTGCAAGGCTTCCTCGCGGGGGTACGCGGGCGTGAACGCAAGCAGAACATGAAGCGGGTCACCGTCTTTACGGACACAAGCCGTGGATTATCCCGGCACTCGGAGCCGATTACCCGTGCCATTACGCGGGATGACGTTATTTTGAAAACGGAAATCAAGCGCGATATTTTCCGTTCACTGGATCAGTTTTTTGAAGCAGATCGTACCTTCTATCAGACTTATAATATTCCATACAAACGCGGTATTCTGCTGTACGGCCATCCAGGCAACGGGAAAACGACGCTTGTCAAATCTATTGCGAGCAGCGTACCGGGTCCGGCCGCCTACTGGCAAATTACGGAGTATACAACCAGTGAATCGGTCAAAGAGGTGTTCGAGGCCGCTACCCGTCTGGCTCCGATGGTGCTGGTCATTGAGGATATTGATTCCATGCCGCAGGAGGTTCGTTCCTTTTTCCTGAATACACTGGATGGTGCTACTTCCAAGGAGGGTATCTTCCTGATTGGAACGACCAACTATCCCGAAAAAATTGATCCGGGTCTGATGAACCGGGCGGGTCGCTTTGACCGCGCCTATGAAATCAGTCTGCCAGACGAAGCGCTGCGACTGGCGTATCTCAAGCTGCGCAACTTCCTTGTTTTTGCAGGAGAGACAGGTACACAGAAGGCGGCAGCGATGACTGACGGCTTCTCACTGGCCCAGCTCGGCGAGCTGTATGTCAGCACCGCTCTGGAATGGCATGAAAGTGGAACAACAGATATTGAGCTGATTATTAAAGGTATGCGAGGCGAGTTGGATAAGAGCCGCAAGCAGGACTGGTTAAAAAATGTAGCCGAAGGACGAGTTGGCTTCTTCTGATTTCCTTTTAAACCAGCCAATGAGCATAATCAATTTCCAATCATTGACTGTATATAGAACCGTATGTTACGCTCATAAGCAATAAAGTATCGAAAGGGTGACCTTAAGCCAATGATCTACTAATCCTATTCCACCAAGAGAAAAAATCGTGTTCTTACGAATTTTCTGGATAGGATTAGTGTAGGCTTTTGATATTAATGATCAGAGCATTGCTTCTTTGACGGGAGCCGTGTGTCTTTTTGTTCATATATCTGCCTCCTATCCAGAAACCAATGGATAAGGAGGTTTTTTGTATGAAAAGAATATTGGTAATTCTGATGATTAATATATTCATTGTTATGGTGGGCGTTGGTTTAATTACCCCCATCCTGCCGGAGCTGATTATCGAATTTGGAGCCAGTGGACAGTCGATTGGATTATTAGTGGCAGCCTATGGCATTACACAATTCCTGCTATCTCCAATGACCGGACAATTGTCTGACCGATATGGGCGAAAAGTGTTCATCATCGCAGGTGTCATTATTTTTGCTGTAGCTAAACTTATATTTGCTATTGGAGCTGCACTTTGGATGCTGTATGTCTCTAGACTTCTGGAAGGAGTGGCAGCCGCCCTGATTGTCCCACCCATGATGGCATATGTGGCTGATATTACAACTTCTGAAGAACGAGCCAAAGGAAATAGCCTGCTAGCTGCAGCCATGTCTTTCGGCTTTGTCATTGGACCTGGACTTGGTGGTCTTCTTGCAGGCTATGGAACGAGGGTGCCGCTTTACGCAGCAACGGGAGCTGCTATAGCTGCAGTTATTTTTTCAGTGATTTGCTTACCTGAAAGTCTATCGAAAGAGCAAATGAAAGCAGCGCGAGCAACAATGATTCATAAGGAATCCATATTCAAGCAGTATGCGAAATCGTTGAAATCAAAATATGCGATGCTCTTTGTAATGGTCTTGGTAATGACCTTTGGACTCGCTAATTTTGAATCCGTTCTTGGTTTATATGTAACAAACCGTTTTCAGTTCTCACCGCAGCATATTTCAATTATTCTGACCGCAGGCGCTGTGATCGGAGTCGGGATGCAGGCATTGTTTGTTGCAAAAATAATTAATAAATTTGGTGAAAAACGAGTCATCAAAGGTTCTCTTCTTCTCACCTCTTTTGCTTATATCTTATTTCTTTTTGCCACGGATTTTTGGTCCATCATCCTTGTGACCTCCGGCATTTTCTTTGCCACCGCCCTGCTTCGTCCAGCCCTCAATACACAATTATCGAAGAGGGCCGGAACTGAACAAGGCTATGTAGCTGGTATGAATAATGCCTATATGAGTATTGGGAACATTGTAGGGCCTACTATGGCGGGATTCTTATTCGATGTAAATATGTTCGCTCCATTCATAGCTAGCTGTTGTATTCTTTTGATTACCTTTTTGATTGCATTAAAATTGAAATAAAACTTTTTTCTGTACCTTTACATCCAAGGTTTCGTATAATAGATTTCAATATGAAGATTAGTAATATTTACCTCGTCTTCGATTGAAAGGAAGGCATCATGGAAACCCAAAATTCAACCCTATCCTCTGCTTCACCCGAAGGAAGACGTTCAGCCTGGGCCACCTTCACTTCGCCTTTAAGGCAATCCAAAGCGTTCACTCTATTGTGGCTTGGTCATTGGATCGCTATGCTGGGAACCTCGGTCACCACCGTCATTTTGCCACTGGTTATCTATTCCCTGACGGGCTCGACTACAATCATGGGGCTGGCAATGACTGTCTATATGCTGCCTAACGTGCTTATTCTGCCCTTTGCGGGGATGATTGTGGATCGGATCGACCGAATCCGTCTGCTTCTGTTCACCAACATTGCCCGCTTTGGGCTGATGTTCGCTGCGGCGGTGTTGATGTTTACCGACGGGATGAAACTGCCGTATCTGTTCGTTGGCCTTGCCTTATATGGATTGATGGACGGTATCTTTAATCCAGCTTATTCTGCCCTGCGCGCACAGGTATTTACGCCGGACATTCGCAATGCGGCTAACGCGCTCAGTCAGATTAGTATTCAAGCCGTCCGCCTTCTCGGCCCTCCACTGGGCGGTTTCATTGTATCCTTCACCTCACCGGGGGTCGGCTTTGGTCTGGATTCTGTCGCCTATCTGATATCTTTTGCCTGCTTCTGGATGCTGAGCAGTCATTTGGCCTCGATCATCGGTAAGCGCCAGGCAAATGCAGAACAACAGGATCAGGAAGGTCAGCATTTTCTCAAGGATTTTATTGCGGGCTTTACGATTCTTAAAAGTCATCCGTGGCTGTGGATTACGATTCTGGCTTTTTCCTTCATTAATATTTGTTACTCAGGTATTATTGCAGTACTCATTCCGTGGCTGTTCAAGGTTCATCATAGCTACAGTCCAGTCGTGTATGGCGTTGCGATGGCAAGTAGCGGCGTCGGTGCCATGCTGGGTGCCTTTGTATACGGGTCGCGCAAGCACTGGAAGCATCGCGGCCTGCTCGCTTACCTCGGGGCTTTTGTCAGCGGGCTTGCTTTATTATTGTTGTCTGTAGTCACCTGGATGCCGGGACTGATTATGAGCATGATGCTTGAAGGGTTCGGCATTATGATATTTGCGATCATTTGGGAAACAAGCCTTCAGGAAATGGTTCCCGCCGAATCCTTTGGTCGAGTAGCCAGTCTGGATCTAATGTTTTCCTTTGCCTTACTTCCTGTAGGCTATCTGGCTGTGGGTGCGATGGCGGACAAGCTTGGCGGCATCTTCACGATCGGTCTGTTTTCAACCGTTGGCATGTGCATCGTGTTGGGCGTTTTATGTGTGCCTCATATCAGGCGGTTTCAATAAAAAAAGCTGCTCCCGCAGGTTCATTTGCGAACCTTGCGGGAAGCAGCTTCTTTTCATTCTGTAGCCTTATGTCCTATAAGGGCTAGTGGAATCAATTCATTATGTGTTAGCCTCTGCTCCGTCCAACGGAGCGGAAGACCAAGCTTACGATAACAACCAGCACAATCGCACCAATTAATGCAGGGACAATGTAGAACGATCCGATTTCAGGACCCCAGTCGCCCAGAATCAAGCCACCCAACCATCCACCGATAAAACCAGCGATAATGTTACCAATCACGCCACCCGGAACATCACGACCTGCGATAATTCCTGCCAACCAACCAATAATACCTCCAACAATCAATGCCCATAACCAACTCATTTTACTTCACCTCATTTAAGTTTTTATCGTTGTGTTCTATTATTAACCACTCGAACTCCATTTGAACACATTGAGCACAAATGGTTAATATTACCTAATGAACAGAACAATGACTTAGGAGCTTGTTACCATCCTACGTGCTTAACTGCCTATTTATAACCCTGGTGTGAAAAGTGTGTATAAATTACAGTTATCCTTGTATTCCTGCTTTTTTTGTGCCATCCTCACATTATGGCTTCATTGAAGTCGCTTCATGCATACGTTGCAAAAATATCAGATGATAAGGAGTGACCCCAACTGGAGTGTCGTGTCGGATGCGCCGCGTGCTGTATTGCTATTACGATTTCATCCCCTATTCCCGGCATGCCTGATGGAAAACCGGCTGGTGTCCCTTGCCCCCAGCTCACTTCGGATAACCGTTGCCGATTGTTTGGCAAGCCTGAGCGGCCAGCCGTATGCAGTGGATTTCATGCTGATGAAGATACGTGCGGAAGCACCAACGAAGAAGCATTTGAGCTGCTGAGAGAATTGGAAGAGTCTACTCAACCGGGTAAAGCTTGAGTAGACTCGTTCTATATATGAAGGAGGATTTTTCCACTATGAATTTCATTGAAAAAAGAATTGCCGAATTGAAGCTGTATCAACCGGATCTGACCGCTGCGAAGGACATCGAGCAGTTCTGGGACAAAACACTGGAAGATGTACTGGCTAAACCCGTGCGTGCGTTCAAAACACCAGTGGTAACGCCGTATCCTCATATTCATGCCTCACGGGTTACCTTTGAAGGTATAGATGATACGCCGCTGCATGCATGGTATATACGCCCCCAATTTGCCGGAAATCAAAAGCTGCCGTGTATTGTCCTTTTCCATGGCTACACAGGTGGCAAGGGCTATCCTGAGGATTACTCGTCCTGGATGATGCTTGGCTTTGCTGTATTTGCCGTAGATGTACGCGGTCAGGGTGGTGAAACAGGAGATCGTCTGGATGATCCTCATGGTACGGTTAAAGGCTGGGTAACGAAAGGAATCCTGGATAAGGATACCTGCTACTACAAAACGATAACGACAGATGCCCTCAGAGCCGTAGATTGGGTGGCAGAGCAGTCGGATGTGGATGCGAGCAAAATTGCAATCTCTGGGGCTAGCCAGGGCGGTGGACTTGCATTAATGGTAGCTGCACTGAGTAATAAAGCTGCTGTTACGGTGGCTGACATCCCCAATATGTGCCATATGGATTTTGGCATGATGAATTCTACCAGCTCGCTGACAGAGGCTGCCGAATTCGCAAACCGATTTCCAGAGCATTTGGAGCGGGTGCTACATACATTAAGTTATTTTGACGTGATGAATCTGGCTCCTCGCATTCATATTCCTGTCATGGTATCGGTGGGACTCAAGGATACCGTATGTATGCCGGAAACGATTTTTGCTGCTTATAATCGCATTGAATCACCGAAAACGATTGAAGTTTATCCATTTACAGGACATTGGGTGGAAGGCTTTCAAAGACGCAAAACTGCTGATTTTTTGGTGAAGGCTTTAACATTGGATTGAACTGGTTTCCGGTGCGCAAAAAAAGAACACCACGCGGTAATCTGCGCAATGCTCTCTTCTCTGCTGCACCGGGGCTAGTCCCGTTTGAGGGGCTTAAGGAGCAAGATCCTAGAATCTCACTCCACGTATACTAAAATATTACGATGCGGCTCGCTGTTCTGCTGCCGAATCCCCTGTCCATTTTTTCACCCAAATCCAATCCATAATGATCAGACCAAAAGGAATGAAGGACGCAAACATCATGAATAGAGGCCGCCGTAGAGACCAATTCAGTGCTGTTTTGCCATAGATCAAAGCGACGAGGAGCAGCAAGAAGCTGATCCGGTATATGTTACCGATCACCATGACTGTCTGGGTCATGCCCGCAGCTTGCAGCGGCTGATGGGTGAATAGGATTGCCAAATACGCTATACCTTGAATCCAGAGCATGAGTCGGACACGCCCCAAAGGTGTTCTTAACACACATTCGTTCCCCTTTCCAAAAGCCGGGATGTTCTCTCATCCTACACTTCCTTCATTATAACGAAAAGGTTCCTAAACTCCAACAGATTCAGATTCAGATTCAGCTTCAGCTCCAAATAATCCAGCTTCAAGTTTTGACCAAATGAGTTGTGTCTGATACAGTTGTGTAAGAGGTGATTGCAAAATGCTTAAACTGGGTATACTGGACCAGTCTCATATTCCTGAAGGCGGTACGGCTCAGGATGCCTTATCCCAGACAACTGCGTTAGCGCGTGAAGCCGACAAGCTGGGGTATAGCCGTTATTGGGTGTCTGAGCATCATGCATCCAAAATGCTTGCACACTCCAGTCCTGAGGTGCTGATCGCACATTTGGCTGCAAATACATCACGTATTCGCGTCGGCTCCGGCGGTATTATGCTGCCACACTACAGCGCATATAAAGTCGCTGAGAATTTCCGGCTGCTGGAGGCGCTTCATCCGGGTCGAATTGATCTGGGTCTGGGACGTGCTCCCGGCGGTTTGCCGCTGGCAACACGTGCCTTACAGGAAGGTAAGCACGCATCCGTCGAGCAATATCCACAACAGATTCTGGATTTAATTGATTATTTCCATGATTCCGTGCCTGCTGACCATCGGTTTGCCGGGCTTCATGCGGCACCGACGATTTCGACCATTCCTGAACTGTGGCTGCTCGGTTCCAGTGGAGAAAGTGCAAGGTTAGCCGCGATGATGGGCGCATCCTATGCCTTTGCCCAATTTTTCGGCACACCGGGCGGGGTGGAAGCTACCGCACGCTACCACGATCAGTACCAGCCTTCCATCCTGGGGGATAAGCCCCGCTCCATGGCGGCAGTTACTGTGTCATGCGCCGAAACTACAGAAGAGGCCGAGCAGTTGGCTTCCAGCGCCAGCCTGTTTTTCCTGTTGCTTATGCAAGGCAAAGAAATGACTTCACTGCCATCCGTGAAAACAGCGCTGTCCTATCCGTACACGGAGTTTGATCGCGAGCGACTGCGTCAGTCAGCATCATGGCGCGTTGTCGGTACACCCGATCAGTGTAAGGAGCAATTACTACGCTTGGCTGAGCAGTATCGTACCGATGAGCTGCTAGTTGTCTCATCCATTCATGACTTAGATAAGCGCGTTCAGTCCTATCGTCTGCTGGCCAAAGCTTTTGATTTGGCTTAAACACGATTGAACCTAGAAACACCGATATTTGGAAACGCAAAGAACCCCCGCCTACCTGTAATGGCAAACATGGGGGTTCTTTGTTAAGGGATGGTCCATTAGGACCAAGCCCTCTGTGCTATGGAGTAGTTCAAGCACCACTAAAGTCGAATATCATATGGTACTTTAGTAGTATGAACACTGGAACCAAAGTTCTGAAATCGCCCTTCTAAAGTTCCAGTACCCATATACTAAAGGAGCATACTCTATAATCCAATATTGAAAATGTTGGACCCAAAAGTACCATGTTCTTTACTCATTCCGGGTATGATCCCTGTTGTGCCTTAAGGCTCTATACCCCATACCAGCTTGCCCTGTTGATAAACGGTTGCACGGTCCCAGTTTGCGAAGGCGGTTTGGCTGGCACCATACGAATAATCGTTGGTTTCATCAAAATTGCTCCAGTTCCCAGCATGGATACGAGGTTGAATTTCTCCGCTTTCCCCGCCGGGCTGAATAGTACCCATTTCATCAGTAAATGAAATTTCCACATATTTATCAGCCTTTGCCTTCGGCTCTGGCAATGTTACAAACGTTGCTTTTACATTTTCATTTCCAACCTTGGCCCAGTCTACAAAAAATTGCTGACCTTGTTTGCTTTCATCTGTGTAATAGTAGCGAATTTTCAAATCACTCAGCTTGACAGCCGTTTTTCCTGTGTTTTTGATATTAAATTCAGGGCGAATTGCGTTATCCTTGGTATTCGTGTCTCCGGTGCGATATTGAAGCACAATCCCTTGATCGTCCCCGCCTGGTGTGCTTCCTCCGTTGCCGTTATCGCCGCCGTTATTCCCACCATTGTTACCATCTTCGCCACTGTCACCACCGTTATTGTCGCCTCCAGTATTGTTGTTGGAGCCTTCCAGAGTGGCTTGTTTGACGAATTTACCGGAAGCCGACAATTGTGAATCAGGCCATCCCCCTTTACGGTTAGCGCCAGGTAAAAGCGCAGCAGAGGTTTCATTTTTATCAGCCAACGACCAGTTTGCCCAACTGATTCCACGACTAGCCAGGAAATCTGTCCATACCTTAGACTCATTCAGGAACGGCCCCCCGTTACCCGAAGCATCACTGGTTCCCCATTCCGTAGCAAATATGCCCACGCCCTTGTTCAGCGCGTAATCGACGCGATCCCGCAGGTATTGTCCGTGCGTACCCGCATAGAAATGCACGGTGTACAGCGTATTTTTGTCTGGAAGTGGGTTATCTGCTGCATCGTGTACATCCTGGCTCCACGTGCCTGTACCCGCAATAATAATATTGTCCGGGTCCTTGGCCCTAATGACCTGGGATACCTCCAACGCATAAGGACGAATTTGGTTGTTCCAGTTCACGTTCCCGTTCGGTTCGTTGGCAAGCTCGTAGATCACGTTTGGCAAATTCCCGTACTGAGTTGCAAATTCATTAAAGAAAGCCTTGGCTTCATTTTTATGAATGTTCGGATCACCATCCGCGAGAATGTGCCAGTCAATAATAACGTATAATCCCAGCTTCTGTGCTGCCTCAATCGCTTCCTTCACTTTATTTTTTAATGAAGGATTGGCAATATAACCGTCCTCCTCGGTGTACAACGCAACCCGGAACAAGGAAATTCCCCAGTCGTCCCGCAGCCACTTCATGGAATCCTCATTCACCAAATCTCCAAACCATTGGACACCATGAGAGCTAATCCCTTTGAGCTGTACAGGCTGCCCGTTTTTATCCACCAGTTTGCCGTTCTTCACTGAAAGTTGCCCGTAACGCTCCACAGGAGTTGTACCGGCAGCCTCTGCCGTCTGCGCATTCCAGTTAAATCCGTTCGTTAACGTCAACAGTAACACCGCAGTTAACATCACCGCTACTCTTTTTGCGATCCTTGACAGGACCCATTGCCTTTTCATCATTGACACATTCCTTCCTTTTTATAAAGTGGATAAGCTTATCAGTACGTTGTTCTCCGCCTTTTTTCTCCCCTCCTTTGTACAGCAAGAGGATCAGGTCCAACATTAGGTGTCACTTACCTGTATATGGATGTTACTACTATTATAGTTAGTTCTATGTTACATTTCGACTTTATGGTGGAAAATGAACAGTAAGTCACGGTTTCGGGACAAAAGACCCACCTGAAAATTGCGAAATTTGACGAATTTTGCCACTATGAAAAAGGTTCTTAAACCTTCTAAAAAGCCTAAAAAAAAGACTGCTCCCCCATGCCCTTCGGCCCGGTATAGCAGTCTTATCATGATCATGTATGTGGATCGGATTGTGTTAAACATATCGTATTAACGTATGGTCTGCCTATTACCCCTGAGCGGCTGCCTGAGGTTTTTTGATCGTCTGATCTTCCTTCGTATCGCCGCCATCCGTCACTTGACCTGTCAGTATAGTCTCAGATGAGTTGCCCATTACCTTGTCGATCAGTTGCAGCCAAGGCTCTTCACTTCCACCACAGCTCTCAATATCACCGAGCAGGGAGTCCAGTGTAGTTCCTTCTTCCGGCAAATCAATAACTAAACTGTCTTCGTCTACCTGGATGGTGCAGCAGGTTTTCATTGTAAATCCCTCGCTTAATTCTTATTTGAGCATGCACACGCAAGCTCAGATAGGATGAATTCCCATGGATTAAGGGATAACCCCCCTTTGAATCCGTTTAAGACTATAAACCTATTGTTTTGAAATTGCAATGAACAAACCTTGAACTTTTTTCAGAATTAGCGAGGGACTACATAACATTTTCAATAAAGGCTAGACCCGAGTTACGATTTGATCTACCAAGCCATATGCTACCGCTTCCTCAGCCGTAAGGAAGTGGTCTCTATCCGTATCTTTTTCCACACGCTCCAGCGGTTGCTCGGTATGATCTGCCAAAATACGGTTCAACTGTTTCCGGCTCTTGATCAGACGCTCGGCATAGATCAGCACATCCGAAGCTTGGCCCTTGGCTCCGCCTAACGGCTGGTGAATCATAATCTCACTGTTGGGCAGCGCCATCCGCTTGCCCTTCGTGCCTCCGGTCAGCAAAATCGTACCAAAGCTCGCTGCCATGCCTGTGCAAATGGTAGATATATCATTTTTCACAAATTGCATCGTATCATAAATGGCAAACCCCGCTGAAATAGACCCGCCCGGACTGTTAATATACATCTGTATGTCCTTTTCGGAGTCCTCGGCCGTAAGATGCAGCAGCTGCGCTACAATGACATTTGCCATACGATCCTCAATCTCGCCCGATACCATAATGATGCGATCCTTTAATAGCCGGGAATAAATATCATAGCTTCGCTCTCCGCGACTCGTTTGCTCAATGACATAAGGAATGGTGCTCATTAGCCAAAACTCCCCTCTTGTTAAGCGGCCATCCTAGCCTGCATGTCATGGGAAGGATTAGAGTTTATTTGAGCGCCGGAAGAATAAAAGCTCTGATACAGCACAGATCCGGCAATCGCTATTGGCTCAGCCATATCGTTCAAGCCAAGCGCAATCCAGCGTTGTGCGTCTCCTGCACGAAAGGCCGCCAAATAAGCCTTAAGCCATTCCCGCTCCTCTTCATGCTCAGGTAGGGCTACAAACTCCAGCCCATTTCCCTCTTTGTGCTTCTGGGCAAGCAAAGCGCGGGCCCGGCCTAAGGCCGCTTTTACCGCACCTTCCGTCGTATTCAGCATCTCTGCCGTTTCTGACGCCGTATATCCCCATACATCCCGCAGCACCAAGATGGTCCGCTGCCATGTTGATACATGTGTTATTAAATATTGAAGCGCCAGTTCCAAATCTGGTGTGTAATTTTCTTCATAACAATGAGAAGGCTCATCATACTTTCGGGTATAATCTCCTTCACCATCCGTAGGCAGGCGCTTTTGAGCATTTTGCCTGCGAATATCATCAATCCAACGATTCCGCGCGGAACGGATTAAATAAGCCTCGCCATTTTCCAGCTCATGCAGTTTTTTCTCAGATTGCAGCATATGCAAAAAAGTTGCCTGCGCCAAATCCTCCGCATCCCATGTGGAGCCTGTCAACGAAAGACAGTAGCGATACAACGCTGGAAGTACTTTTTGGAATGGTTCATTTCCCATCAAGTGGGAAGATTCATTTTTCATCCGTTCGGATATCACAAAGGCCATATTTGGGGCCCCCCTTTGTTCAGTCCATTTGAGTTTGAGTGTTTCATTGAGGTAGACGGAATTACATATCAAAAGGATACGGTCGTTTAAAGGAAGTTTCAATTCATCAAACGAGTGTCTAATAGTCCCAGTGACTTTGTTCTTACTTTTGGACATATGTAAATTTTTATTTTAAATGAATACGTTAAAGCACCCTACTTCCATATTGAGGCTTGTCGAATTTTGAGACTAATCCACAATCATCCTTCCGGCTCCGCCGCCTTGCCAGCGACCTGCTGTGCGCTTCCCCCGTCCAGCTCCTTCCAGAATAAGAACTAACTGCCTGTGAAGCTGCACATGGGAATATTCCCTGTACTCCGTACCGCTTCGGTTGGCGATATAATGCTGGATAGATTCTCTGTCCACGGCTTCCAGGTTCAGGCACATGAGCGCAAACATACAATCCATCGGATCGGTTGCGCCACTTTTAAGCAGCTCGGATGCAAAATACCGCATCGTTTCCGGGCGCAATGTACTATGCTTCAAACCCGCAAGGGGAGCATGAATATCGCTCCATGTATTGAACTCGGTAGCCATGTCGGCAAAATCCTGATAGTCCGAGCGAAGCACGGCTCCATCCTTGAGCTTAAACCTGCCCAGCTCCAGCTCATCCAATCCGATCTCGGCCTCATCCTCCAGCACGATATCCGCATGATGAACAGTGAAATCCGGTCGATTCGTTTTTTCCATAAATAGCAGCTTCAACACCGACAGCCGCCCCGTGGCCGCATACGGCACTTCCTGCTCCTGCTCCAGCAGGTATAGCCTGTCCTTGTGCTTCACGATGCCTCTACCGATGATCAGCCTATCCTCAGCTACAGTTACGTTCATTCCGGTAATAATGCCATCCGAATAATCCTGATACCGGATGTCCAGAAAACTGCGAGGATAATCTCGCAGATTTTCCAGCATCTCGGTTTTAAGAATACGGCCTTTCTCAAACTTCGGAACGATATGGGTTAACATGGTTCCCCTCCTTTCACAATTCTTCTTTATTCAGGGGAACAGACAGCCGATTCACACCGGGCGCAGGAGGCGGAACAGTAACTCCATCATCGGTGGGCTGAGCTTTACTTCCTCCGAGTAATCCAGTAAACAGGCGAAAATTCTTTTCTAAAAATCTGCGTATATCCATCGTGCTCCCCCTGATTGAAAACTGCGATTCATTAGAATTTTAAGATCTATTTATCTACCTTTACATCCCGGCTCCCCGCTCGGCCTGCTCACGCAGGATATGATTTAGCTCGCGTTTATCCACAACATAGGTATGGGCGATCAGATCGTGAAGGGCCTGCTTTTTGGCCGTGAAAGCGGTCATGATAAAACCGATCATCAAAATGATGGAGGAAATTAACTTACTCCAGTAGCGTGCGCTGGCACGGCCAAAGCTCAGCTTCAGGTTATGCTCGTCTACCACGACGATTCCGAGGGCCAGCTTGCCAACCGTTGCTCTACATTTGGACGATTCCATAATGGCAGAATACAGCCATACAGCACCTAAATTAAATAAAATCTGTACAATCATTCTCACCGTAAATATCGGTGCCTCGCCAGCTGCGATCAAGGATGCTTCCGCCGTTGAAGGCCCCGTATCCCCAACTGCTTGGATCACAAACATGATCAAACCGATAATCATAAATACGAACCATAAAATAATACTGTCGATAATATGGGCCAAGACCCGTTTCCAAAAACCTGCGTATAACATCCTACATCCTCCATATATTGTATTTTAATTCCACAGTGTCTCCTGGTATTTCGCACTTCATAGTGTCTTCGTATCGCGCTGTGTGCTGTCTCTGTTGGTCTGTCCTACTTTGTACCGTCAAAAAAATCCAGCTCGGAGAGATCGTTTTCGAAGGCAAAAAAGCGCTTGGGTCCCAAATGCAGCAATTCATCCCGGCGGGTAATCGGCACCACGTAAAAGCCCCAACGGCTGTCACCAGCAAAAACAAAGTATTTCGTCTCGCCGTTGCGAATAGAGTCGGTATCATCCTGCGGAATATCCCGCCCATACAGCACGGCGATTTCCTCATACGGCATCGGCTCAAAGGCTTCTGACCGACTGCGGTACACATGGCGCTGACGCAGCTTTCCACCATTCGCCGTTAGGAAAAATTCCACCTCGGCCGCATGGGACGGCCTGGAAATAGAGCCGCGCACGCGGTTGCTTTCCAAGCTCGCAATCAGTTCCTTCTCGCGCCCCGTATGCGTCCATGCGCTGACGGTATACGGAATGGCCGGAATATGATTGGTAATGACAGGCTCAATCGTGCCCATTTTTTTGGCGTTCAGATAACGGATAGCTCCGCGCAGACAGGCCATTTTCAGTTCAGGAACCCGGCTCAGGTCTTCCGCCTTCTGACGGAACTCAATGCTGCGTCCCGGTACAAATTCCTTGAGCGCCTCACGAAACACATCAATTCGGCAAGACTGCCCGGTCAGCTTGATAATCGAATAATCCTGCAAGCGCCCCTCCTGATAAAAATCATCCAGAAACTTGCGAACAATATTATAGATATCCGCCTTGAGAAGCTGCTGTATTTCACGGATATTGAACACTACATCTGGCAATCCATATTCATCACGAAAACGTCCATTTTCGATGACTGAAACCAGCCAACGATCCATCACGGCAATGTTCAGGTCACTTTCGGCGGAAAATACCTGCTCGGATTCGAAGCGGCTGCGCAGGATACCTGTGCGTAAGAAAAATTCCTTTTTCATATTTTCCGCCGCGTTCCACAGCAGATGAAAATTGCTTAGCACCCGCTGATATTCATCCCGTGTGGCATGCTCATACTGTTTGAACGCCGTAGGCAAGATGGCCTCTGCCTCTCGATAACGTTCCTCCAGTCCGGCGTACACGGCATCTACGCCAAACTCATCCACATGGCGGTACAAATCCCCGGAAGGAATGCCGATCAAGGCATCGATATCAGTATCAGGCAATCGCGTTTCCGCAGCATAATAGCCTGCAAACACAATTTTCATGAACTGCATAATCCGATACGTCAGATTGTTTCCGCCAAAATTGGTGTCCCCATTTTCATATGTGGTGTGAATATCAAGCTTATAGGCAATGCGTCCATCCTCAATGCGGAATCGGCAGGATGATAAATCCGTTGTGCCTCCACCACAATCAATCACAAGAGCCTGATATTCCTCACCATCCGCAAACGTCCCTCGTTCCATCTGGTCTGCCAGTGTATTGTACAGTACAGCCAGCCCTTCATCCAGTGCATCCTCTGCTTCAATCCGATAATCCGGTAAAATATCGCTAAACATCTCGATAAACTGAGGCTGTAGCTTGACGGGTGCTGAAAAATGAAGGTTACGAAACCGGCACTTGAATTGCTGCTCGGCTGTGGCAATCACATAGCGGATAAAAGCCGCCAGAATGTCGCTGCGGGAAGCAGTCGCCGTATTTCCCTCGGAATCCATTAATTCCTCGGTTCGCTTATAGTCGTTGACCCAGCGCTTAATACCCCGTAGTACCGTCGCCCGGCTGCCCGCTACATCCGTTCCACGTAGTGCTTCCTCTCCGAATACATATACGATATGCTCCGGGTTAGAGCAGTCCGCAACACGAATGGCAGTCGGCAACACCTCGATCCAATCCCTCTCCGCTCCCTCCGGGCCGGGGAAGGACACATAGTTGATCGCATTCAGCCGTACCGTGCTGCTCATGCCCGCATCCGGGGCAGTAACGTAGGAGCTGTCCAGATATGCGCCTGCCGTTGTGTTGGAAGTACCAAAATCAACCGCCAGTACCGCATCTGTCGTTTCTGTACCACGAATAATCAGCTCTGCTACCGGAATACGTTGACCTTGAAGCTTCAATGGCAGCATCGGCTTATCTCCATAGTAGAGGTTATAAAAATATTCCGACTCCTGTCTTCGCAGAAACAACAGGCTGTAATTATGATTGGCCGTCTCCCGCAGTTCAGCATCGAGATGTCGCGAAAGATAATATACGCCTGTCCGACCCTCGTCCTTCACCAAATTCAAAATACCGCACAGGTCGCCTACCGCATTCACCAGCAGCACATTAGACGCATTCAGCCAGGGCAAGTCGGATTCAATCCTGTAATTGTCCATTCGACCAGTACGAACACCCTGATACAGCGTGATTTTGGCGGGAACCCGGATACCGCCGCTCTCCTGCCGTCGATCATTCCAATTTCGCCGCAGTGCTGATTCGATGCGCTCGAAGCCGTCAAGATTGGGCCGGGTAATGAGCAGGTGCTCCTCTGCACTCCGAAACCGCAAAATGACGCGGATCAACTCCTCATGTGCCAGACGATTAGCAAAGCCCTCGACCAGCCGCTCCTTATCGCATATCCCACGTAGCTGAAAGGTCGTCATTTGCTCTAGCTCCGCCCGCGTGTATTTCGCCGTGAAGCGAATGCCTTTTCGATCGGTGAGCGGGTCAAGCAACCTGTATGTATAGGGTCCGTTCATCGTTCACATGTCCTTTCTTAGCCATTTGGCCTTCAATAGAGGGCAATAGCGTCTATTTTCATCGTCGGGTCTGCATCCAAAATACCGAAATGGCGTGTCCAATACAGCTCAATCGTAAAACGCGCCGGAAGAAATAAATCCAGAATTAAATCCGCTTTAATCCGTGACAACTGCGTTTCCTCCTGCCCAATATAGATAAGCAATTCGTCCTTTTCCTCACAATTGGTATAAATGATCGAACGGTGGAAAACGCGGCGCATCGTTTCTTTTAACAAGTGTACAGCTTCCCCCGTCTCATACAGACGCAGCAATCCTTCGGCAATCGCATCCTGCTCCTCACGGTTTAACTGTGCAAAGCTTTCGCTCACCTTCGGGCCAAAAATGCCGTTCTCGATGTCACGCTGAACAAACCGGATATGGTACTCCCGCCGATTCATACCTTGATATAAATCAGTCTCTGCCAGAAAATGTATCATAATATCGAACAGCGATTCTCTGAGCTCCAGGTACTCTTCAGCATCCGGCGGAAACAAGTCCCGAAAAATAGAATAAAAGCGGTAGTACGGATTGATTTCCACCACCTGCTCCAGCTCGGATGTATTCAGCTCGGTCAGACTCAGCTCCATATAAGGGGAGTAGCTAACAGCGGGTACAAACCGGAAGCTATTCACATCTAACTCCTGTTCCCTCGCGCGCATAAGCAAATCCCAGACGTAATTCACAGCCATTCTCCTTCACATTTGTATTCCGGGAAATACATCTGCACTTCCGACACCAGAAAGCTCATCAAGTCGGATAAAATATAAGCGGGAAATGTTGGCGAAGCATCCGCAGAAGCGTGTCTGAACCCCAATCGCATGATCTGCTTGCCTTCTTCGGTCCGCACGTTGTCACTGACAAACGGATTTAACGGATACGTCTGAGTTTTGGATAAAAGCTTGCTCACATCATTTCTGCCTGTGCCTCCCCAAATGTCCACACGCTCCAATTCCAATCCCTGTGCAGCTTCAAAAGAATGTACAATGCGCGTAATTTCCGCTTTGGCCCGGACGATCACAGCCTGTTTACCTGCATAGCGGCCCAAAAAGCTGTCCTGCCGCCGATTGGACAACACCGGATAGGTCTGACGACTAAGCCGCGTTAGAACGGGCTTCGTAACCTTCAACACATTCCATTCGCCGGACTTATCACGTGGCGTTACAATTGTCAGTTCCTCTTCCGTGCGTTTGATATACCGAATATCTCCTTCAGCTCCGTCAATCAGGTAGCCATGCTCGGGCCCTGTTTTACTTAAAGGAAGCACATGCTCATAGTTCACATGATCTATAGCCGGTATTGGGAAACCACTGTTTTTCAGAGACAGTCGTTCAATGTTCCAAAGTGGAAAAACATCCACCTTCTTGAAACCATCGAATTCCTCCAATGAGATCGTAATTTCGTGAATTTCCTCATCAGCGTCGGGCTCGCCTTCTCCTCCAACCAGTACACAATCGACAAATTTATAAGCGTACGGGTGATTAATCGTTTTCCACGGCATGCCATTTTGCATGAACATCAGATACAGCTTCTCAATCTCTAAAATATAAGAACGATTGTGCTCCAGACGAAAACGAATCGGATAGCTTCCGGTTTCCGTTACCAATGTTCCCCCGAAAACCCGTTTGCTGCGTACAAGCGCGGTGATCTGCTCGGTCTCCATCTCCAAAAAAAGGGTGAAAAGCGGCAACGCTCCGCCTTCCCGAACGACCTCTGCCACACGGCTAATATCCATCACCTTGTCCTTGGTATCTGACGGCAACACTGGATATAAAAATTCATGAATCGGATCATAGTCCTCACGTGATGTCAATGACACATACACGTCAAACTTCTCTTCCGTATTCTCAATTTCCTCAAATACCCGCCGTTCCAACTGGCGGGTCATTTCTTCCTGATATTCGACGAGGTTCATAAACACTCCCGCCATCATATTTTTCAGCAAACGTCTCTGCTCCAGATCTTCCATCTTGCTCAAACGGTCCTGTACCAGTTCTTTCACGACGCCTCACTCCTTTTCCGGCTCCAGCATTCATTGAGCATGAAAACCTTAACTTCCGTTCGCAGCCCCCTAATTCTGGCTACCTGAATCAGACGCACCCTCTGCTTTGGAAGCAGAATCAGCAGTTCCTTGCTCCTTGCTGGCGGGTGCCTTCGTCGAAGAGGCATTCCCATCACTCGTGCTGCCGTTTTTTGTAGCTGCTGAAGCTTTCTTCTTCGCGTCCGCTGTACCCCCTGAACTCGTTGTCGCAGCATTCCCCGTAGCTGTCGCAGCCTTGGTTTGCGATGCTGTAGCAGCGGGCGCGGCAGCCGAAGCTTCGTCCGTTATGTCCCCCGCACTCGTATCGTTTAGCGCCCCGTCAGATAGTCCCGCTCCAGCAGCAAGCTGACCATTTTTCTGCTGGTCCGCACTCTGTTTCTCCTCTGCCTTCGCAATACTCCGCTCCAGTGCCAGCACACTTTCCAGCTTGCCGATTTCCTGATAAATCTCCTGTGCCCCGCTATAAGCGTCAATGGCTCCTTCATAATCCAGGTCCTTCATCAGCCGATCCCCTCTGGCCTGTAGCTTGCCAGCCTGAATTTCCTTGAGCTGCTGCTGGATGGCCGTCATTTTATCATTAGTCTCGGTAATCTTTTTCTCCAGCTCTTTTTGCGCAGATGTATAACCGGATTCCATGGCAGCTTTATTCGCCTTCGTATATAGCTTGAGTGCACTCGCGTAATCTCCGCCCTGAAATTTCAAATCTCCGTCCCTCATCCAGCTGGCTGTCTCGGCATAGGTGTCGAGTTGGTCGATTTTTTTCTCAAT
The DNA here is from genome assembly GCF_050467745.1 of Paenibacillus sp. NRS-1781. Taxonomy (NCBI): domain Bacteria; kingdom Bacillati; phylum Bacillota; class Bacilli; order Caryophanales; family Paenibacillaceae; genus Paenibacillus; species Paenibacillus sp. NRS-1781. The sequence continues at coordinate 14,689 of NZ_JBITPI010000055.1, read as the reverse complement.
ATCCTTCACATTAAACGGCGGGTACAGACCGGCACTTTTCCGCGCTTTATCATAGCTCGCTTCGGCTTTGGTAAAGTCTGCTTTTTCCACATATCCGTCTCCGTCAACCATAAGTTGAGATACTTTCTGCTCTGCCGTATACAGTCGCTTGTGAATCTTATCGTTAATTTTAACTGCCGCGTTTTTCGCTTCACTGTAGGACTTGAGTGCCTTCGCATAATCTCCTGCCCTGGCGTAATCATCCGCGGCCTGAGCCGATTCGACCATCGTTTCCAGCGCAGCAGCCTTGTTCGCAGCCATACGGGCCAGGGTAATCCACGCTCCTCCGCCTACGATCACAAAGGCGAGCAACGCAATCAAAATCCGTTTGATCAGCTTGCGGCGGTTCTTAGGCTTTTCCTGAAAAATCTTGTTCACATAAATGGCGGCAGCCGTATAATTGTTCACCGCCCGGCGCTGCTTGCTCAACAGAACCTCTTCCAGCGTATCCGTCAGCATAACCGGGTCCTTTGCTTCCTCCAGCGCACCCAACATTTCCGCCAGCTCAACATCTTCCCACATCCCGGATGTGGCAAGCAGCATGACATCTCCATCTGCAAGCTGCGTCTTTTTGGCATAATGAGCATGAACCCCATTCGGATTTCCCAGGTATTCCAGCAGATTGCCCCGTTCCTCATGCGTGCTGGTCGCTTCGTCGGGAATACGTCCGTCATCCGCCAATGACTGAGCCAAGCTATGATCCTTACTGCGAAAATTAAGCCGTCCATTGCGAAAATGATACAGTCTCACATTACCGCACGAAACATATACCATTTTGTTGTAGTTGGTCACCACCATGAGCAGACTGGCCTTGAGCCGTACACGGCGGCTTTCGAATTGCAGCCAGTCCTGCGCTTCACGCAGGTCTCTCATTAGGCGCCGCTTGGACATGGAAGGCTTCTCCATGAAGTTCTCCAGCACCGTTTTGACAACCATTTCCGCGCTGCGCAGCTCCTGATCCGAATCCAGACCGTCTGCGAGGACATAACAGGCCATGTCGTCCGTCTCCATGAATGCAAAATAGTCCCGGTTGTCTATGTAAGAGCCCGCTTCCGACACAAAGCCGGTACTAAAATCGCTGTTGTCCTTGCGCATCGCTACCCCCGTCTTTCTGGTTTCATCCTATCGCCAACATAACCACTGTCGCATTATCCTGACTTTTAAAGCCTTTATCATTAATCATATCAATCATCGCTTCCGCCATTTCCTGCGGTGCTTCACCCTTGCGCATGATCTCTTCCAGCTCAATCTCCGTCAGTGCCTCCTGAATGCCATCGCTGCACAACAGCACATGATCGCCTGCGTATAGGCGAATCGGCGCCGCACCAAGCTCCATGCTCTCAAAGCCCTCGTAGCCCAAATAATTAACCAATTGATTGCGAACCGGACTCGTTTTGGCCTCTTCCGAGGTCATTTGCCCAGCCAGCACGCGTTCCTCCAGCAAGGTTTCCGCCGTATGCTTGGAATTAACATTTTGAAAATGACCATTGCGGTAAATCGTAATCAGGCTATCGCCCACCGCTCCGTAATACAACTGATAGCCACAAATAATGACCGCCGCCAGCGTCGTTCCTCCACCCTGCCCATTCAAATTTTGCAAAATACCGCGATTGCTCTGAGTTGCCGCTTCTGCAAAATAACCGTTCAGGTTCGACGCATCCTCCAGTTTGGCGAACGCCTTCGTAAAGGTTGTCACCGCTAACGTACTGGACATGCGCCCATTAGCCAGTCCGCTGATGCCATCTGCGACAACCGCCAGCGTACCGACAGATGTCGTCATACTTGCAAAATAATCATCCTGCTCGCTTCGGCTCCCGATCGTTTGACCATTTCCGATCTCAATTCCACTCACGGTACGGCTGCCGGGACTTCGCGTCAGCCGCATGCGGATCATGAGAAGAACAGCGAATAGCACCGCAGCTCCGCATACAACAAAATAAGGCTGCATTTCGTTACCTCCCTGCACCATGCCCACTTCCGTCCTAGTTTTCGTTGTCCCACTCAAAATGGGCACCGCACAGCGGGATAAAGATAAATTTGCTATGTCCCAGCTGAATCACGTCATAAGCAGCCAGCTCTGCTGGTGAATATACCGCCTCGTTATTGTGGTACGCCAAGCCTGACGAGTCCCCTGGCAGCAAATAGAAATTACGCTTCTTCGGATCATACACAATGACCGCATGATTTCTGCGGGAAATTGTGTTGTCCCCAATAATACGGACATGCATTTCCTCGGCGCGTCCAATAAAGTTTTTCTCGGCCATAATCCGATAGTCCTGACCCACCTGCGCTCCTTCGATGCATACCAGCCATCCGGTTACCGGGTGAATCCCCGTGGTTTCGCCCAAATACGGCATCGTTCTGTCATCGTCTCCCACACCGTTAGTTTTTGCCGTTGGTTCAACATTTTTGGGTGCGGCTACATTTACCACCGTATTACAGTAAGGACACGTATTTCCGTGCTTTCGTGTACTGAACATGTGTCCGTTCGGGCATCTTGTCAAACTCATAATCGGTTCCTTCCCCCATTGTCATGATTGTCTTTTTCAGCTATTTAACGAGCAGTCTCGTATTGGCGATATATAATAAATCACCTGTGTAAATCCGATACGGCTCACCGCTTTCCAGCTTCTTGGTTACACTTTCGTTCGCAGGACGTAGCCCGGTACCGTTACCAGAATCCACATCCTCCACAAACCAGTCGCTGTTCACCCGGTTGAGCACCGCATGCTCCACGCTTACAAGAGATGCATAATCTGTACCTGCCAAATCAATATCCGCCTCGGAACGAGCCGTTGTTTTTCCGATCAGGAGCGACGTTTCGCCTTCGATATACCATTCTTTAATGGATTCGCCCTCTTCATCCATCAGTATCAGCTTGGCAATCCGATTGCGCTGTGTCTTTGGCTTCGCCACACGTTCAACTGACACCAGATTACGCAGTATGTATACAAGCACGCCGATTCCGATACCTACCACGACCACGGTTTTCAAACCGCTGTAGCCTGTACGACTAAACATATAAAAGGCGATCGCCAGCATCAGCCCGAACATGGCAACATCTATGATGAAAACCCATCTGTTCTGCGCCGTTTTCACTGCTTGCTTCCCCCGTTTCTATCCTGAAATCATCACTTTTTACGAATACCAAAAAACTGGTTAAACATCGCTGAGGTATCCGTCGGATCACCGGATTTTTTCGTCTTTTTCCCTGGTGATCCTTCCTTCGTTTTCGGATGAAAACCGAAAAATTGTTCAAAATCCGTACCTATATCAGCCGGATTAAATCCTTTGGCTGCGGGGCGCACACCGCCAGATGCCGTCCCTCTTCCTCTCTCTGGCTGCGGTCCGCCAGCTCCCTCTGCTTTTCGGATGAGCTCGGCATCGTATGCCTGCCGCAATGCTTCGTCACGCAAGGTATTGTAAGCCTCGTGAATCAGCTTGAACTTGCGCGTTGCCTCCTCGCTTCCCTGGTTGGTATCCGGATGATACTTTTTGGCCAGTTTGCGGTAAGCCTGCTTAATATCTGTCTCCGAAGCATCCCGGCTGACACCGAGCAGCTCATAATAGTTGGTCATTGTGTGATGTTCCCCTCTCCGAAAAAAACAAATATTAAGAGACCCGGGGGCCTCTTAATATTGATCCACCCTACGCTTGCACGTGGAGTGAGTGTGTGTTCAAGCTGCGCTTAACGTCAGGACGTCAAGCTTAAACCGGATATCCGCCGTCGATCGTAGCCAGCTCGGTTTTGTCTTTCTTTTGTTTGATGAAGAGTGTAAATGCACCTACACCTTCTGTGTCGCCAAAGTGCTCGTTGTAGTCTACAACGAATGCATTCGGGAAGTAGATTTTGCGCACAACTTGATCAGCTGCGATAACTTCCAGTGTTACTTTACGGTAGCTGTCTGCTTTTTCAGCAGGAACCAGGGACCACAAAGCCAGTTTCAGCGTGTCATCCGCGCTGTCGCCGTCTACAGCTGTGATAATTTTACCGCTGATGCGCAGCGTAGAGCCTACGTCAGTGGAGCGTGCATTGGAGTCGTCCGGTGTATCGGTGTCATAAATAACCGTTTGGATGTTATCCAAGCCCAGCTCGATTGTTTCTTGCCCTTCAACTTTCAATCTGAATCCCATGTGTGTTGCCTCCTTGAAATTAGGTAATATGATGGCGGGAGAAGCAGGGCTTCTCCGCAATTTATGTATAAAGGCGGTTCTGGATAGAAACGCCTCTAACATCTTTCGTAGCGCTCGGATCATGATTTGACCGAGCTGGTTCCTTTAGTAATCATGACTTCCAGGTTCTTCACATTGCCATTGAAGACCAGATCGATATGGCACATATTGCTTTTCTCATCAATAATGAAGCTCATATCGTCTCCATCCTGAATGATCGAGTTCACAGATCCTCTGCTGCCCAGCCATTTGCTCTTTTGGCTGCTCGGATTGTTACTGAAGAAGCGGATGATATTTTCGTGCTTGAAGTCTCCTGTCTGGTAGCGCAAAATACGTTCAATATATGTGCTGACCAGCGTTTTGTAGATGGAGTCAAAGCCGTCCTCGGACATCGCCATGCTTCTCGCCTTGTAAACAGTAATCCGGCGGATATCCTTATCCTGGATCTGAGCATTCTCGGATGAGAACACAAAGCCGAAGTTTTTACGGTTGATGGCATCCTTGATTGTGTTGGTGAACCCGGTGATTTCCTTGGCCATCGTCGTCACTGTGCGCAGACTGTTGTCTCCCGCTTCGATGTCGAAGCGTACGCCAGGGAAATTTTTGTTGACCGTTTTGAACGTCTCACGCAGGTACTCAGGACACTGATAAGAAGCGACCAAACCAGCGGCAACGTAGGCTGCACCCACATAAACCCCTTCGATCCACAGCTTGAGAATATCCTCTTTCTCCTTGGAGAGCTGCACACCGCTTTCGGTCTGTAGCATTTTGCTGTCGATAATGACACCCGATTTATCCTTCGGAATAATCGTGAAGTTCGGTACGCAAGGAATCGCAAATTCGCTGTATTCTCTGCGAACGAGACTGGCGCACTTGTCGACATATTTGTCGATGCCTGCTGTCGCCATACTGTTGAAAGTCGTTTCTTCACCGGATTCAAAATTAAAGAACATTTGAATTTTGTAATCCTTCACGACTTGCAGCAGCATCGAGAGCGATTCCATCGAATTTCCGCCCTGCTTAACGACCTTCTCGTTGCCCTTAAAGCGTTCACGTGAAACCTTCACCTTACCGGCTGCTTCCAGCTCGACGGATGGAACGATACCGAACCAGATCGTGTCGCTGAATTCATTTTTGGCATTCACGGTGTTCAGATACGTTTCCAGACGCGGGATATTGCTGCTTTTCACCAGCATGTCCAGCTTGTTATTGGCCACCAGCATGGTTGGCAACATACCTTTGCTCTTCGTTGCATATTGATCAAAGAACATTTTGACGCCGAGGATTTTTTCCACAAGCGGCTTAACCGCCTTTACGAAATCATCCTTGGCATTTTTATAGAACTCCAGATACGTGTTGTAGTTCTGAACTTCAACCGCTGTATCGACCTTAGTCTGAACAGCTGGCAGCGGCACAAACGTGCGTACCACCAAATCCTTCACATAGTCGGAAGGCGTATCCGTAATCGAGTTGTAATCTTCCTCGAACACCTGTGACAGATCGCCCGTGCTGTTCTCGTCCAGTAGCATCAGTTCGGTGCTGTCACTCTTCGGTGCTTCAATAATTTTCAGCTCGCCGCTTTCCCCAATAGAAAGCATACCCACCTGGATCAGCTCACCGGAGTTTTCCTCCTGGGCGCCACCGAGTAAAAGGCGGGTTTTGATATCTTCAATCGCCAGTGGCAGCATTGCCATAACATTGTTGTAGTTCTGACTCGCTTCCTCGAACATGCCATTCAGCTTGTCGCCCATGTCGAGTTTCTTCGGATCGCCGTCATCCAGCTTGTCGTATTCACCGTACATATAGTGAATTTCTTTGCGGACTTGACGAATATCGTCCATAACCTTTTTCGGAGAAATCATATCCAGCAGATTTTCAAACTTGAAATCCACATTTGTGATTCCTTGACTGCGCTTGGTATCAATGAGTGTAAACAACATTTTCAGAAAATCATTACTTTGATTCACACGAATCTCAGAAATACTGTCCTCATCAATACCCTCTGGCTTTTTGAGAGTGTAGACCACTTTTTGATTAGCAGCGTTAAAAAATGAGTACACGGTCGGTGAAAATTTATCCAAAAATTCGTCGAAGTTGCGCACCAGAAGATGCTCGTTAATTTCCTTGATTTTCTCATCACTCAAGCTGTCAATACCCTTCACATCACCTACAATTGTGATCAGGTCCAGCTTTTCCGGGTTGATTTCTTCAAAAAGCATTGTTCGGTTTGTTTGATAAATGATTTCCATCACTGTCGGCAAACGAATTAAAGTATGAATATACGTCGAAAGCCCCATACACGGACACAGGATGTCCAATTTAGAGCAATCGGATTTCCACGCTTAGTTCTTTTGCCTCCTCCCCCCTACATAACATTCAAATTGGCCAAAGGATTCGGCTCATACTGCATATGCAGTACAGGCATGTAACCTCGAAAATTAGTCCGAAGCGTTCATTTAACTTTTAATTACAAAATTAACAAACGGAGATATGTTGTTCAGATAACAAGGAAAATTGAGATTCTTCTATTCCGTGATCCTACTGTTATCCCAGTTTTTGCCGTTGATACGAGAGTTATCATACAAAGTACCCGTTAGTTTTGTCAATTTCTGTAGCCCCAGATTGAAATAGGGCAATTCGACTCATTTCATGCGTGAATACGTAATTTTTATGATATGTTAGACCTGTTTATTCAGGGAATTATTCACAAATGGAACCCAATTGCCGATAGAAATCCATTGGATATTTCTGATAAGCGTAAAAGTATCAAATTCATGGCTAATGTGAGGGTTAACAGTCTGTTTTTATCCTTTATCCCTTATATACCAAGGATTAGGAGAGTTGGCTCGCCCGCATTGGCCTCGTCGATGGAGGGGCTTATGTTCAGAATGAGGAAATTAGGAATCATTGTTTTCATGACTTTAGTACTATTTTTTCAAATTGGCTCAAATGGGGTCATTTGGACTGTAAATCAGGCCAATGCCGCATCTTTGGGAGCTGTTCCGGTCGAGGGTTATGATGCCGTTTTTGTATTGGATACCAGCTACTCCATGAGGGATACCGATCCTGAAGGCATTGCAGCCGAAGTTATCAATATGTTTATGGATTTGAGTGATGCAGACCGTACACGCGTCGGATTCGTCGCTTACAACCATCATGTAGTCGCCTCGAAGTCGCTGACTTCTATTGCAGTAGCAGCGCAGAAATCCCAAATTCAGCAGGAAATCAGAACGCTGAACCGTTCCGGTTATACAGATTTGGGACTTGGATTGCGTAAAGGCTCGGAACTGCTTGTCGCAGGGACTTCTAAAGGACGTCAGCCTTTTATGATCCTGTTATCCGATGGAGAGACTGATTTTGGAGCCTCTTCCGGTCCCCGCTCCAAAGGAGACTCAAGTAATGACGTATCCTCCGTCATTAAATCTGCCCAGACCAAAGGATACCCGGTGTATACGATTGGTCTCAATCATGACGGGACGGTGAACCGACAAGAACTGGAGCGAATCGCTTCGCAAACGGGGGGAGCTTCTTTTATAACGAGCAGCGCCGAGGATCTGCCAGAAATATTAAACCGTATTTTCGCCAGCCAGATTCGTTCCAAGCTCGTTCCAATCGCGGCCATTACAACCACTGGCGAAATGCAGGAATTAACCGTGGATATACCGGACTCCAGTATGGAAGAAGCCAATCTGGTGCTTTTGTCGGAGCATCCTCTTCAGGAAACACAGCTCTATTCCAATTCAGAAAATGTCCGCAGGTACAAATCGAGTCGATATGCAATTTTAAAGATTGAGCATCCACAGGCAGGGAAGGTAAAGCTGAAGCTGAGGGGTATTCGCGGAGATTTGGTCAAAATCAATTTGCTTGGCAGCTATCGACTGGAAGCCGAGGCCACCATGACAGGAAATAAGGAAACACAAGCCACTGGTAACAAACCCGTGCAGCTGCTTAAAGGACAAGCCATACCGTTCAAGGCTCAGTTGTTGCTGCCGGATGGTCAAAGGCTTACAGACGAAGCCGTATATAAATCGCTTCAAGCCCATATCATCGTTACACCCGTAAAGGGCGGTACAAGCAAAAAGGTACCTATGACTTACAAGTCAGGATTTTTCCAGGCCGAATACGCGTTCCCTCTAACGGGGGATTATACCTGGCAGCTATCTTTGGACAGCCCGCAATGGTATCGCAAGGGAGCAGTTCATACCGTCCATACGGCGAATGCTGCACCGCAGGCTTTAAAAGACCTGACGATTCGTCTGGTGAAGGAAGACGGGGATGCCCGTCGGAGTTTAAGCGAATTCTTTGCTGATCCGAATCATGACAAGCTCACCTATAAGCTGGATTCAGGAGCCTCCGGGGATGCGGCGAATGCTGAGATTAACGGCACAGATCTGCTGTTATCCGGGCTTCACACGGGCGACTCCGAGCTGAAAATTACCGCTACCGATTCGGAAGGAGCATCCAGCAGCGCTACGCTGACCGTTTCCGTAAAGTCCCGATATACAGCCATCAAATGGACGGTAGCTGTCAGTATCGTAGTGGCGGCACTTCTGTACTGGTTCTTGCGGCCAAAGCCGCAGTTTGCAGGAAGAATCGAAGGATATTTCCTCGCGACGGCAAGTGGACAGGAAATTCCGGTAAAATCATGGCCGCTCACCTCCTTTCCGGGCCGGAAGGTCAGCTTGCAGGAGTTATTCCGTACGCTTGACGTTCACGAACCTCTGCCCGAAGCGGAGCGGATTGTCTTTTCCGCGGGTAAAAAAGGGACGCTTGTAGTCAAGCATGATACACGCTGTGCCTTGCAGCACGGGAAAGTCAAAATTGCTCGCAATAAAAAGGCCGTGATGGAGTACAGCGACAAGCTCTACATTACGTTCGAGGACGGTGTTACTGAAATCGAGCTGCGGTACAAGGCGATCAAGCCCAATACCTCCGTGTACACCGATCATATTCAAGCTCCAACAGGATAATGGATAACGTCCGTCGGAAACAAAAAAGGGAAGCGCCGTCTCTTACGATTAACGAACCGTAAGAGTGGGGCGCTTCCCTTTTTTTATCCAATATTCCGCACGCAATGCGGCTTTAAACCATCTGAGCGAGCGGCAACGCTTGTTGGCCCGTACCTCCAGACCACGCCGAATCACGTACGGCAGCAGGGAAAGACCTGCATTTTCGATCTGAATCCGGTCAGCCTGATCTGCAAACAATCTGCCCGGCACATCCGGTGGAGGTGATCCTTTTTGGCAATAATACAGCGTGGCGGCTAAACTGTAGATATCCGACACGGGTCCTTGCTGCGAGCGGTTAGAGTAGAACTCCAGTGGAGAGTAGCCCGCCGTGGTGAAGATCGGATGCTCTTTGCCTTCAAAATGCACAGCCGATCCGAAATCAAGCAGCTTGACGTTGCCATTCTCACCGATCATAATGTTGCCTGGTTTAATATCCCGATGAATAATGCCTTTATCATGAATGTATTCCATGGCGTCAATTAAAGGCAGCAGCGCATGATACAAAAAAGCAGGCTCGCATGTTGGAGCATCCTCTTCCTTCAACACCCTGTCCAGCGTCTTGCCGGCACAATATTCCATGACCAGATAAGCGGTTCCATTTTCTTCAAAGTGATCTATATAACCGACAATACCCGGATGGCTTAATTCCTTGAGCATTTGCCCTTCACGCAAAAAATAATGCATAAACTCCACGTATTTGAATTGCATAGATGCACTACAGGTCACTGTTTTTCGATCCGATCCCCGCAAAGCAAGCGCATTCGGAAAAAACTCCTTAACAATGACCTTTTCTCGATTATCCAACAGCCTTGCCGTATACACGATGGCTAGCTCACTGCGGGACAAGGCGCTTCGAATTTGATATGTATTTCGCAGCTTCGTATTGCGGGCAAGCAAATTCCCGCTTGTATCCACGATCATGACTCGTCCTCCTGTCAGGTTCTTAGCTTATGTCTTTTGTATATATCGGCTTATCACATATCTTTTTATTATACCGTATAATCGAATAATGGAAAAACAAATAACCTGCCATAATCTCCCTCAGAGAAATGATGACAGGTCTTTTGGGATTCATCTGGTACTTAGTTCCTAATTCCTTTTAGCCCAGCTTCGTTTCAGGCTTCATGCTGCGCATGCTGTTGGTATTTTTCTTTCGTTGGCTGCGCAGATTGCCTTGATCCGGAGTTCGGATGGTAAGCGCAATCAGGAACGATACGACACACAGCACAGCAATCGTGGTAAAGGTCGGGATGAAGCCGCCGAGCAAGGCTGCGATAAAGGAACCCGCCAGCGCACCAAGGCCAAAGCCCTGATACACGATACCGTAGTTTTTGCTTTGATTTTTCAGACCGAAGAAATCAGCTACGATGGCAGGAAAGACTGTAATATTACCACCGAAGCAGAAGGCAATCCCTGCTACACAGGCAAAGAACAAACCGTAATTCAGCGGCACCAAACTCAGCACTGCAACTGCGACCGCTGTTGTTAGCAGCGCACCCGCTACCACTTTCAGACGACCGACTTTATCCGACAGCGCACCTAATATGATCCGACCCGCCGTGTTGAAAATAGCGACCATAGCAACCGCATTAGCGGCTGTAGCTACATCCAGTCCTGCCATCCGTACGCCGATATCCTTTACAACTCCAATCAGATACAAGCCACTCATACAAGCTGTGAAGAACATGACGAATAACAGATAAGCCTGCTTGGTGCGCAGCATTTCTTTTACAGTGTAATCACGCTGCACAATTCCATTTTGTACCGAAGGCTTGTTCGCGACTGCTGCTTCCCGTACCAGGAAGGAACCACCTACAATCATGATCAGCACGATCATTCCCCAATACAGAAACGCCTGCGATACGCCAACGGACTGAATTAACGAACCATTGATATACTTAAATATAAGACTGCCTGTTCCGTATGCCCCAACCGAAATACCGGAAATGAGTCCTTTTCTCTCGGGGAACCATTTGATCAGATTAGACAGTGATGTAATATAAGCCGTACCATCCGCAAAGCCTACAACAATCCCCGCCAAAATGTACAACAGGGACAGGGAGGTTACCTGTGAGCTAAGCATAAGTCCAGCGCCCAGCACGATGCCCGCACACAAAATTAGACGACGTAGTCCCCATTTATCCTGTAGCTTGCCTGCGAATAACGTAGCAAACGCCAGCGCAAAGCTGGTAATCGAAAATGTAATGGCGACCGAGCTGAGATTCCAGCCAAAGCGGTCCACCAGCGGTTGATTGAATAAACTCCATGTGTAAATCGTTCCTAAACCCATTTGGACAATAATCGTTCCAAGCACGACCAGCAGGCGGTTTCCGCTGTTTGTTTTCATATAACTCTCCTCTTTTCATTCCGGCTCTACAGCTTCAATTTGTTATCATGATAACCGGGAATCCAGTACGCTTTGCGCCTTGGGAGAAGCAAGTCTGTAAGGATTCTCTCTACATGGATCATTATAACGTTGCATGTATGCCAGAAATCGTTTGAGGAATGAAATGCACCTATAGCGGAATGAAATGCCTTTATAGCCGCATAATTTGCCGGAATTCCTTGGCCTTGCTGCGGCTTACCGGGATCTCCGCGTCCAGACCCCGCAAGCGCAGGAGATACGTATGATTGAACCAGGGTACAATTTCACGGATCTGTGACAGATTTACCGTGTAGGATCGGTGACAGCGGAAAAAGTCCTGCTGCGGCAGTCGGGCATGAAATTCCGAGATGCTCATCGGCATCGTATATTCCTCATGTCTTGTAAAGACACGGGTGACCTTTTCCTGTGCGCACGCATAATAAATATCGTTGGCATCCGTTACGATGATTTTGTCGTTTTTCAGCAGATTGATACGGCCCGGGGCGCTAACGATGCTGGTTTCAGCAGGTCGGGGCTGCGCAGGCTGGGCATTCTCCTGTACCTGAACGTTCCGCTGCTCATAAGCATTTTCCAGCTTGCGCAGCATGGCGGCGATCCGTTTTTCATCATACGGCTTGAGAATGTAATCAAATGCCTCCAGTTCGAAAGCCTGCGCAGCATGCTCTTTGTAGGCGGTCGTAAAAATAATATAAGGCTTTTTGGCAAATTTGCTAATGTTCTGCGCCAGCAGCATCCCGTCCAGCGAAGGAATGTTAATATCGAGAAAAATAGCGTCCGTCTCATGGTCCTGCAAAAAACGGAACACGTCCAGCCCGTCCTCAAAGCTGTTCGTCACTTCAATATGACTGTGGGTCTGAATAAGATACTCCAGCTCTTCACGCGCCGGAATTTCGTCTTCTACAATGATGGCCTTCATGATTGCTCCTTTGGTATGTCAAAATAAACTTCGGTGCCTGGCTCATGCTTGAGAATAATAACCCCTTCGCCATACATGAGCTTGAGTCGTCTATGCACATTATACAAGCCTATCTGTTTGGCCGGAACCCGATCATGATACAGGTTATCTACGACATCATCCCGTATGCCTACTCCTGTATCTGCCACAGAAATCCGCACCTTTTCTCCCCGATCCTTTACGGAAATGGTCACTGTACCCGGTCCCTTTTTCTTGAGAATTCCATGATTAATCGCATTCTCAACCAGCGGCTGAATAATAAGGCTTGGAATGCGCACGGACACCTCGTCCATCACATACTCCACCTGAAGCCGCTTCCCGAAGCGGGCTTTTTCAATTTCCACGTAATCAGACACCTGCTGAAGTTCCTTATGAATTTCGATCAAATCATCATTCAGCTCCAAATTATAACGCAGATATCCCGACAAATTAATGATCAGCTCTCGTGCCTTATCCGGCTTGGTGCGCGTCGTGGAGGCAATGGCGTTCAGTGCGTTGAACAGAAAATGCGGATTAATTTTAGTCTGGAGCGCCTTCAGCTCGGCTTTATTCGCCGCTTCCTTAATTTGCTCCACCCGCGATACTTCCATTAATGTGGAAATAATTTGGGACAAGCCAATCGCCATCGTTTGCAACGGATACGTGATTTTATAAGCTTTGCGGTAGTAAATTTTCAGGGTTCCGGTCACCTCACCCCGTTCCTCCAGCGGGATAATGAGCAGAGACTGGATTTGGGGTGTTTTATCGTCAGCAATATGGTTGCGAATCGTGATTTTACCGCTGCGGATCGTCGATTTGGTCACATCGCTAATGATCTCGTCGCCGATATGATAACGTTCCTCGCCAAAACCAACGTAGGCCAGTACATCTCTGGTATCCGTAATCGCCACCGCGTCTGCCTTAATATCCTCCTTAATGATCGAACAAATGGTATGTAGCGATTCGGCATTAATGGAGCGAAAATAAGGCAGCGTCTTGTTGGCAATATCTAGCGCCAGCTTGGCCTGTCTGGCCGCGATATTTTCCTTTTCCCCCTCGACACTCTGAATCAGCAGAACGATCAGACCGACGCTGACTTGTCCGATAATCATGGGTAGACCTATTTTAGAGACGATGTCCAAACCAAGCTCATACGGTTGTGCCATCACCAGAATGAGCAGCATCGTCAATGTTTCGCAGATCATCCCGGCGGCAATGCCGACCAGCCATCTCTTGGAACGGTCGACTCGGCGCCCGATATATCCCGATACCACACCTGCCAGAATACTCGTAATTAGACACGGAATTGAGGTCACTCCCCCGATATCAATCAGATAACGGTGGATACCCGATACAATACCTGTAATAATCCCGACCCACGGCCCAAACAAAATGCCTCCCGCCATAATCGCAATAATCCGGACATTGACGAGCGAGCCTTCGACTTCAATCCCGGTGTACGTGCCAAACAGTGCAAACATGCAAAAAATCATCGTTAATAGCGTCAGCTCTGCCGGGGAATGGCTGTTCTTTTGCAAGGTTTCCTTAAAACGGGGAATACGAGTAATAAAAAATAGACAAATCAGCAACAACGCTGCGCGCTCAAATAGCTGCATCAGCGTTTCCAAAAAGCCGTTCACATGCGTTCCTCCCAAATATAAACCCATCATCAAGCCTTCTCTACCCCACTCACTATTCACATATTTCAAGATCAATCATGTCATTCCGGGCCCGAATACTCGCCTTCCCGCCAATGGCAGTCAGAATGCCCTTCACCTTCGGATCGGCAAAAGCTTCGTGCAAATGCGTATCTCGTCTCCAGCCTTTAGTTTCGGCGCTTGTTTTCCTATGATCATGGTCATTCCCCCTATATACGAAGCATTTAAACTGCCACAAATTATACCATCAAATTCCATCAAATTATAGCTTTTAGAAATACACTCTCCATTTCCCCTCTCCTTCATACAGCAGTAAAAAACCGGGGATTACCGCTTGATAGCGATATTCCCCGGCTCATTAGCCCGATGATGAAGCTTTAAATATTCAAAATCGTCATAACCGCTGCGACGACAAAACCTACTCCATTAGACACACACATCGAGGGATTAGATAGTGCCGCGACATATGTAAATCGAGTAGGAGGCTACC